>NZ_JBFRKH010000012.1:0-143844 GCF_041469265.1 Shewanella sp. 10N.286.51.B2 | reverse complement strand
TGTCATTATCATCGATACGCAGTTGGTAATAAAATGTGCAACGACTAATACTTAGCTTAGCGCATCACAAGCCAACACAACACCTAGGCCAAATTCATTAATGGCATAGTGGGCTAACACCTTCCGCTCTGCTGGCTTTATAGCTTTTTTTCAACAATGTCTTTGAGTACCATGTTTTGTAAGCTGACATCAGCAAACATCTTTTTAAGTTTGGCGTTCTCGGCTTCTAATTCACGCATACGGGTTAAATCAGAGGCTTGCATACCACCATATTTAGATTTCCATTTGTAATAGGTACTTTGACCCACATTATGTTTGCGGCATAACTCTGGCACCGTCAATGCGCCAGACTCGCCTTCTTTGAGGATGTTGATGATTTGGCTTTCAGTAAAACGTGTCTTTTTCATGTGATTCTCCATTTGGTTTAGTGTAAATGGAAAACTCTATTTAAAACATTCTGATTTTAAGGGAGGGTTACACAATAAATCAATCCCTGTCTATACTCAATATGCGCTGCAGGATGCAGCACTTAATAAACAAGGATTGTTAGATATGAATATTCACTATTATCGTCGTGGCTTTAATTTAGTCGAGTTAATGACAACAGTAACCGTTGCCAGCATATTATTGGCCATTGGTGTACCCGCCTTAAACTCAGTTCAACTTCAAATTAGAGCTAAAAGTAATATCAGCACTATTCAACACTCACTGCAATTTGCCAGAAACATGGCCATTAACTACGGTGCAAGGGTAACTGTGTGCCCATTAGTTGATGGAAAATGCCATAAAAACTGGCAGGATGGCTACGCCATCTTTGTTGATACAGGCAGCGTTAATCAATTTACCTCTGGTGACATTCTCTTAAAGCAGATTGGCGCTTTTCATCGCGAAGATATCATTCAATATAATCGTAACGGAGTACGTTTTTTGCCTGATGGTTTAGCTTCAGGTACTAATGGTACCCTAACTTATTGCCCCGAAGCTCACGATAACCCTTACTCTCAAGCAATCGTGATTAATCAAGCAGGTCGTGCCAGATATTCAACCAAGAAAAACATTCAGTGCTCAATTCTGTAGCACACTGAAAATGGGGGGTATCTAAGAAAATACCCTTTTAAAATCAAGCTTGATAAGTCTTTAATTACTGAAATTGACTAGATTATCACTTATACTAATTAAACATGTAACAAGGATTATAATCATGTTAAAAATTAGAAATGGTTTTACGCTTATCGAGCTAATGGTCACAGTAGCCGTCGCGGCAATACTATTAACGGTTGGTGTGCCTTCATTAATATCAGTTTATGAATCTGTCAGAGTAAACAATAATGTTGGCAAGATTCATAACATCGTTGCTTTTGCACGCAATCAAGCCGTTAGCTACGGTGCTACCGTGAACATATGTCCATTTGCTAGTGCAACCACTTGTGGTGCGACTACAGATTGGAGTAACGGCATTCGCGTTTATATCACCGATGGAAATAATGTTAATCATGAATTAAGAGCTATTGATGGTTTTAACAGTCAAGATATCGTAAAAGGCCCAGCATCCAGCCTTTCCTTTACCGCTGAAGGCATGGTTGATACAGGCAGTGGCAGTATTATCTATTGTCCTGGTGCTAAAGATGCTGATTCAAAGAGCGTAAATGTCAGTACTAGTGGCTTAATCTCTTATGGCGTTGATGCGCTATCATGTTCGTAAATTTAATACTTCTGTTACAGATATTTATAGACGCTTAAAAGAAAAAACCTAGAATTATTCTAGGTTTTTACGAATCTACCTTATCTTAATGTCTTTTTATCAACCCGTTGAGCTTTTTCGCTAGCAAAATCTTGCGCTAACGGTACACACTCTTCAACACCCTTAATAAAATACTTTTTCCCTTTATGATCTGCACGCTGTTTACCAATTAAAGCCCGTGCTTTTAGTTTTACATCTTTAGCATTCCAATGAAAAAACACCACTTCATCACCTTTAGTGGAGCTAGTAATAAAACATTTATAATCTTGCTTAGCTGCCTTTACAGGGCTTACTGCTAGCATAGATAACATACAGAAACTAATACTAATAAGCTTTATCATTTCCAACACTCCGATGACGGGCCTTTGACCCCTGCACTTGTTAAGGTAATCGTAGTACATGTCGAATCAAGGGTCGCTTGTCGACCTTTCGCAGTTGCTGTAATGGTAAAGCTATCGGTACCAGTAGAAGCAACACTATAGTAACCACTTTCAGTTATAAACGGGCTTGCATCTAAGCCTAGCTTGGACATATCTGTAGCATAAGCACGATTGTCAAAATAATACTGCTCTTGTAAATTCGCCACTCGCATGACGGCAGCAACCCCTTCAGAGCGGCCACTTTTGGTTATAAAGCTGGTATAAGATGGGTAAGCAATAGAGGCCAAAATACCAACGATAACGACTGTGATCATCACTTCGATTAAAGTGAAACCATTGTTACAAGATTTAATCATTTAGCTCTACTCTTCAATATGGTAATAAATTCGATTAGTATTTAAACTGCTTCCTAAAGGTGCCGTTCCTTTACATTCACCATTTACACATTCACCTTTACCTACACCGATAATATAAGCAATAGCCTCTTCCCCATCTTCAGGTTTGGGTATGATGATTTGAGGTGTATCGGGAACCCGCTCACCTACATCATAATAGAGTTCACTATAGGTTCGGGTTCCCTTTTGAAGGCCCAATACATATAGCCGTCCTTGACCACCAAATCCACAAACACCCAACTCAAAACTGATTTCTCCCTCTTGAGGCGGTATAAAAGAGGTAAAATATACATTCCCATCAAAAATCAATGGAGAAGATAAACTTTTCTCACCTGTATTTGTGAAGTCATAATACCAGCCCCGCTTAGCTCCAAAAACCAACTGTTGTTCCTTAGTGTCTGGAGATGCGGAAGTTACATTATACAAATCAGTAACATTTAAAGGATCTGGGATATCAAGGCCACCTGTACCATACTGATTAGTCACAACATGTCTATCTTGCAGTACAAAGAACATATCATCAGTTACAGTGCCTAATGGATTAGTTCGATTTCCAGAACCAATGGCTACTGCATCATATGGAATATTTTGATAACTTATCTCACCATTAGTACTATGAATATTATTAAATTGAGTCTGTGCAATAGTTGGTTCGGCAAAAAACATCAGATTATCTGGTGCAGAACCGCTGCTTAAGGCCGCGAATTTAAATATAGACCAAGTTGATTTATCAGCTGATGGCATGTCCATACGCCAAACATTTCCACTAATATCGGACGCGTAAATCCGATCTGTAACACCATCATTATTACTATCTAATATTGCAACTTTAGCTGCAATGCTACTCATATCGGTTGCTGTAAACGTTTTTATTAGTCCGTCAAGTGGCCCATTATCTGCATCAACGATATAAATAGCCTCACCTGTACCATCATCGGTTCCCATACCCCCACCGAATATTAATACAGGCTTATCTATACCTGGAACAAAAGTAACAACAGGTTCAGACCATGTTTGGCCTAATTCTTCAAAACCTGACATACCAGAAGTTAACTGCCACTTAAATGAAGGATTATCAGGGTTAGTCACATCTAAAGCATAATATGACGAACCACCACGGCGCATTCCAAAAAATGCCCAAGCTTTTGATAGTGCACCTGAAACATTCAGTTCGGTATAGGCAACTGGAGACAAATCCATTCCATAAACACTATGAACCCCTGTAGGATTGTTCTCCCTTAATACAGGCACGTTGCCCCATAACTCTTGAGGGATGAAAGCCCAAGACTCTGATACCTCTCCAACAGAGAAATCATCACTGCCGCTATCCGAGTCTTTAAACATATGCACTAACCCTTGGTTTGTCCCAACTAAGATGCGAACATCTAAATTGGAGTCACTACTACCATAATTTAATGCTAATGGTTTTGAATGTAATGGATCGCCCATGACATCAACACGGGCTTCAGTATCATTATCGTTATTGTTATCGTCATCAACATCGACCCCATATAACCAATCTAAATCAGATTGAGAGTAAGTCGATGCGAAACTTGATGCATCAATACTTGTCAGGCCACCACTATTAGTGAGTATTTTTCTGTTTTTGAGAGATGTCCTTAAAGCAGGTAATACGCCGCCAGCATTAACGTTGTTTCCATCTTTCAAGGCTTCCGAACACGTGTTCCAATAAGTGCAGGTATCATCTGCAATGTTACCGTCAGTATCAATGGCATTATTTGTGCCACCAGGTCCAACAATTTCACCGGCACTATTAACTTTTAATTTTTTAAGGTTACCTGTCCAGCGAGGCCCATCGCCAGGGTTAAACATTGCAAAATAAGCGGAATTATAGGTTTGGGTTTTATCAAAGTTGTTACTGGCAATGCTTGGGGAAGTGAACGAGGTATTAATTTCAAGAATATCCACTAATATGTCACTGATCGCAGCCTGAAGCGATAGACCACTAGTTGCTCTAAAATAACCAGTTGAAACACCATCCTCTCTTGGACTTCCCGCTCTGAAAGCCGCCTCTTCAAGGAGCTTAGCAGCAGAGTCAGCACCTGCAGAAAAACCAATAGTATATAACTTTACCGTTTGCTTATGATCTATACCTTTGGCATCTAACACACCCGGGACTACATCATTATTGGCCATGTAAGCAGCTAGAGCAGGCAAGTAACTGTCTTCTATTTTACCTTTACCATTTAATGCAGACACAACTGTATAATCGGCAGATATTTCTGCATCTTCAGTAAGCGCTTTCACATAATCATCTGCTGAACGATCTTTATAGGGCGCGCCATCGGTAATATAAATCACATAGGCTGTATCAGGACATGTCTTTAAAGGTGAAGTGTAATTACCTGAATCAATAATGCTTGCTGGCGAGTTCGCATTATAATCTTTATCCTTATCTTTTCCTTCACCTGCGCTATCCTTGTTACCAAAGGTCACAGGGCCACCGCTAAAGTAGCGATAAGCCTCAAAAAGCGTTTCACAAAGTGGTGTGTTGGTATAAGGAACTAAATTATTAACTGTGTTTATGAGGTTATCTTGATTATCAGAGGTCATTTCCTCTACCGCAAATACTATTCTACCGCCATCAGCATCGCCTTCAGCAGGATGGTTTAAATTAAATACGGCTAAACCTGCATCGATAGGGATATTCAAATCCGTGAGTGCGGATTCAAACGCATCCTGAGCGACACTCATACGAGACCCCGTACCTCCACTATTTTGTCCTTCTGTAGTGGTAGTAACCCATTTATACCAAACTAGATAATGAGCTGTATACAAGGTAATGGGCTCAGCAGGAACCGCGGCCATTATCTGTTCACTGTTTTCTTGACTATCTGTATACATCTCGTTATGAATAGGGAATCCAGCATCATATGGAGTATATTTATTGCCTTGTTTTTCTTCCCCTGGATTTAAAGCATCTTTTTCTGTTATATCTTGAAGACAATCGACAATCTGACCTTGATTAAAGCCATTATTTTCGGCTAGTGAAACCCAACTTCCGGTATTACCTTTCGACTTGTATTCATACAAATAGCCGGTGTAGCGCCCTCTTTCTTCTAAAATTGCAATAGAGCTATTACAGTTGTTGTTAGCTGCATAAAACCTACGTGCATCATTTGCGTCATCTGGTGTCGGTGCACTGGCATTATCAAGACCATCGGTGGTCCAATACAGGCCTTTGTCATTAATGTAACCAGAGTAACTATTTAAATAAGTCTCGAATCCATCAGCATAACTGCAATCTTCATTAGCTTTCTTTTCAGCGGAGCAATATGGAGATACCGTGTCTTGATCTTCAGTCCCCATACTGCCAGAATTATCAAAAATGAATAAAACCTGCGGACGCTTGCCGGATTTTACACTTGAATTAACCAGATACAGCTCAGTATCATCCGCAAAAGTAAATGCTGAAATAATGGTTGATGCGGTTAGTATAGCTATGACTATTTTATTAAACATAATATTAGTTTCCTGTAAGCTTATCCTGCTCATCACTGTTATAACTGAAGCTATTCATCTACGGCAGCACTTGCTGCTCTACACCTGATGCAACTGTCAGAGAGCCTAGACCACCTCGCCCATATGAAACTGTGCTGGTAATCTGTACTCTACGGCAACTAATTAAATTTGCCCCTGACGCTCTTGAAGTCCGTTGACAAGCAACATCCTTAACCGCTCCTTCAGGTAGCGGAGTAAGTTTCTGTGTAGCTTCAAATTCTGCTTCATCAGTTACGTCCAGTAAGTTGGCAAAAGGCGCACCAGAGTAATTATCAATAACTTGTGCCAAGCCCCCATCAGCAACAGCTTTAGCTTCGATTCTTTCAGCTCCGGCCCCTGCCATTCTTAATGATTGGGTTGAATTAACGGCCAGCGCGACCCCTATCACGGTCATAATAATTAATACTATGAGCGAGAAAAATAATACGATTCCTTGCTGTTTTTTCATCACAAGATTTCACCTAATTACGAATGAGTACTGGATTTTCCAATACCACAGTTGTTGACATAACTTTACGTCTAAAATTATCATTCGGAGCGGTTATCTCTTTATCGCCTAATTGATAAGTTGTTTCATTGGTATAACTTCTATCCGCCTGAATAGAGCGAACTAGAATAAAAATTTTCACTGCGACTAAACGCTGAAACGATTCGTTATCCCACATATTTGATAACACATCTGACTCCGCTAAGTAAGAATCAGGCGTACTATCGCCATCATCATCAAAGCCATATAAGTAACGGACATTCTCAATACCCTCAACCAACTGCTCTCTATTTGTCATGCCATTCTCTGTCAGCGTGACTCTTCGCAGTAAAGGGATACTATCGGCATCATCAGCAATATAATAAACATGGTGCTGATATTGCCACTCTCGGGCGTTAGTTAATGTTTTAGCAGGAGCAGCGCCTTTATAAAACACGGCTTCACTCGTATTAGCAGAAACATATATATCACCTTGATTAGCCGGTGCAGGTGGTATACTGGGGCCAACAAAACGCTTAATCTGAATAACATCGGTACCAATTTTCACATTGGCAGTGCCAAGGCAGGTTAATGTCTCTGTCGCACTTGATGTTTGTTCATAGCCCCATAAGCGTCTAAAGTGAGACGGTTGGCTGTTAGGTAATGTCGCGTTATTTAAACCAGCACCTTCACAATCAGTAATTGCAACTAAGCCTTCAATTGTAGTATTAATACCTAAAATAAAATCTGTGCCGGTTAAATCGCCAAAAAAGCCTAACTGGCTAATATCGCGCTCAAGAATAGCTAGTGCAATTCGGCCATTTTCTTGGAGCTGATTAAATTGACTGGTTGTCGTTACATTGGAAGATGACATGCTAAACATGGTAAAAACACCCAAAGTTAAAAACAAGCTAATCACCATGGCAATCATGAGTTCAACTAAGGACATACCTTTTTGACTCAGGTTTAATATATTTTGTTGATTCATTTAGATAATCACTGTTTGTACAGAATAGAGACGACGTCTATCATTGGCTGTTCCGCAATCATCTGTATCACCTGCATCAGAGGTTTTACGGATCCCTTTCCATGACATGATCACATTGACCGTATTATTATTAACAATAACGCATGCTGTTGCTGTGTCTAAGCCACCCACATTTTGAGTGCCAATAACTTCATCTGCGCCAGTAAAAGATGATCGCCATTCATAGAGATCCCACGCAAGCATGTCAGCGGTGTCACAGGTCGCAGTAGTGCAATTGGGAGGGGTACCCGCCGGAGCACCACTATAAGTTCCGGCATAATTTGCCAGTTGGCTTGGATTTAATTTCATCCGATTGATTATATCGTTGGCATAATATGAAGCTTGGGTTTGCTGAAATGATTCAAAACTACCTCGTTTAGAAACAATATGAAGATTAAAAATCCCAATTAACCCTACAGTCAGAATCACCAGAGAAACCATAACTTCTATTAAAGAAAATCCATTCCTTTTAACAGGCATGAGTGTCAAATCTCCATTATTTGCCAATACATTGACGAATGTTAAATCACTATCTTTTTATAAATCCATCACTTAGCGGTTAATAATATCTGTTTACCTACACTTGAGCAAGATGTAACCGAAAGGTGTCTAGTTGTTTGCCAAATATAAGTAAATCGTTAACTTAGACTGTTTCAAGAGTATAGTCTATTAGTTGCAGATATAAAAAAACCGTAAACCTTTACAGATTTACGGTTTTTTAGCTTTTAGTTAGTTTGCGTGTTTATTAAGTGCTAGCGCAATTCAGCGGGAACAGCGAAGACAGTATCTTCTTTACGACCTTCAACCTCAGTGATTACCGATGGCTCAAATTTAGCTATTGCGTCAACAACTTGTTGAACCAGCACTTCAGGCGCTGAAGCGCCAGCAGTCACTGCTACTTTTTTTACATCTTTAAACCAAGCTTCATCAACATCGGCAGCGGTATCAACTAAATAGGCTTCTGTACCAGTTTTCTCAGCGAGTTCACGCAGTCGATTGGAGTTAGAGCTATTTTTTGAGCCTACAACAATCATTAAGTCTGCATCTGATGACATATTGCGCACTGCATCTTGACGATTTTGAGTGGCATAACAAATATCATCTTTACGCGGCCCTTCAATGGAAGGAAAACGTTGTTGCAAGGCCGCAATAATATCTAGCGTGTCATCAACTGATAATGTGGTCTGCGTGACGAAACATAGGTTATCTGGGTTATTAACCTTTAAAGACGCTACATCTTCCGGGGATTCAATCAAATAAACCCCACCTTCAGTGTTGTCGTATTGACCCATAGTGCCTTCAACCTCTGGATGGCCTTCATGGCCAATCAGAATACACTCCACGCCTTTACGGCTTGCACGAGTAACTTGAAGATGCACTTTAGTGACCAAAGGACACGTGGCATCAAATACTTTTAAACCACGCACTTTTGCTTCTTTGCGAACAGCCTGAGAAACACCATGAGCACTAAAAATCACAATACTGTTATCAGGCACTTGCTCTAACTCATCAACAAATATAGCGCCGCGGTCTTTTAGGTTTTGTACCACGTAACGGTTATGTACGACTTCATGGCGGACATAAATCGGTGGTTCAAATAACTCTAAAGCACGTTCGACAATGCTAATCGCCCGATCAACACCAGCACAAAAACCGCGCGGATTTGCCAGTAAGATGTTCAGTTCTGGCGATGTAGGATCAACTTTAAGCATTTTAAAGTACCTCTACCACTTCAAGTTCGAAAGTTAATTTCTGACCAGCTAGAGGATGATTCAAGTCTATAGTCACTGAATCACCAGCAACTTCACGAACCATACCTGGGATTTCACTGCCGCCTGGACCACCGAAACTAACAATGACACCAGGTTCTAATGCCATATCAGCAGGGAATTTACTTCTGTCCATATGATGCACAGCATCAGGATTAGACTCACCAAAAGTATCAATCGCATCTAAGGTAAAGCTGTGCTTATCACCTTTATTCAGGCTTGAAATTTCTGATTCAAATGCAGGGCTTAAGCTCTCATCACCAACATTAAAACGAGCTGGTTTTCCTGATGCTTTGGTGCTTTCTGCCGTTGAGCCATCTTCTAAAATGATATTCATATGACACACTATGGAACGTGCAAGTTGTTGCTCAGACAAAATAGACTCCCTAACTTTCTGCCGCTTGGGTTTCGGGTTTAAACGCTTCCCAAATAATCAATGCTGCACCGATAAAAATAGCTGAATCAGCAATATTAAATGCTGGATAGTGGCTGGTTTTCCAATAGAAATCGATAAAGTCCACTACGTAACCATGCATTAAACGATCAACTAAATTACCAATGGCGCCACCAATAATGAGCGTATACGCAAGGTTGGTGCGCCACAGCGACGCTGACTGTTTACGCAGCCATATCGTCAGCAGTGTGCTAAAACCAACGGCTATGATGGTAAAAAACCACCTCTGCCAGCCACCGGCTTCACTTAAAAAGCTAAACGCGGCGCCGTAATTACGCACATAGGTGAAATTAAAAATAGGTAACAGCTGTATTGATTCATACAGCTCAAAATTGGCTAACACCCATTGCTTAGATAGCTGATCGGCAATAAATACCAATACAGCTACCCAATACCAACGAATGCCGCTTTCTTTCCATGTTAGTGGCATCAAGCAAGTCCTTTATGCAAAGTCGCGATGTTCGCCATCGCCTTCGATGTTAGTTACGCAGCGGCCACATAATGTCGCATGAGACTCGACAGTGCCAACATCTTCGCTGTAGTGCCAGCAACGCTCACACTTCTGGGCTTCACTTGCTGCAACAACAAGCTTTAATGCAGCAAGCTCTGTTTCAATTGCATCAGCTGGCGCATCACTTAATGGGGCAACAATCGCTTTAGATGTTAACAATACAAAACGTAGCTCATCATTCACTTGAGCCAGTTTTGCCGCTAACTCTTCATCAGCATATAAAGTCGCTTCAGCTTGCAGTGAGCCACCAATACGCTTATCACGACGGGCTTGCTCTAATACTTTATTGACTTCGTTACGAACAGCTAAAAGTTGCTGCCAGTATTCATCATTTAAATCGTCAGCTAAGGTCACTGACTCTAGGCCTTGGTACCATTCTTGAGTAAACACGTATTGCTCACGTTCACCAGGAAGTAGCTGCCAGATTTCATCAGCGGTAAAGCTTAAGATTGGTGCAATCCAACGTACCATTGCTTCAGCAATATGGTATAAAGCAGTTTGGCAACTACGACGAGCGTGACTATCTGATTTAGCAGTATACTGGCGATCTTTAATGATATCTAAGTAGAAGCTACCAAGCTCAACAGAACAGAACTGCATTAGTTTTTGGGTCACTAAGTGGAAATTATATTGCTCGTAAGCTTCAATGATTTCTTCTTGTAGTGCTGCAGCGCGGCGTACTGCCCAGCGATCCAGTGACACCATATCTTCAGTAGCAATCATATCCGTTTCTGGATTAAAGCCACTTAAGTTAGCAAGTAAAAAGCGCGCGGTGTTACGAATACGGCGATATGAATCAGCGCTGCGATTTAAGATTTCATCAGAAACCGTCATCTCACCACTGTAATCAGTTGCTGCAACCCATAAGCGTAAGATGTCAGCGCCAAGCTTATTAATAACTTGTAGCGGTGCAATCACGTTACCTACTGATTTAGACATCTTACGGCCTTTACCATCAACGGTGAAACCGTGTGTTAGTACTTGCTTGTAAGGTGCTTTACCATTCATTGCCGTTGAAATCATCAATGAAGACATGAACCAGCCGCGATGCTGATCGCTACCTTCAAGGTATAAGTCAATCTCGTGGCCTTGGAATTCAGGGCGTGATGCAACAACTGATGAGAAAGTAGAACCTGAGTCATACCAAACATCTAAAGTATCAGTCACTTTACGGTATTGATCGGCTTCATCGCCAATCAGTTCACTGATCTCAAGATCCCACCAAGCTTGAATACCTTGTTGCTCGATACGGTGCGCAACGCGCTCCATGATAGAAACGCTATCAGGGTGTAATTCTTCAGTTTCACGGTTCACTAATAACGTGATTGGTACGCCCCAGGTACGTTGGCGTGAAATACACCAGTCAGGACGGTTCTCAACCATTTTTTCAATACGGCTTTGGCCCCAGTCAGGGATCCACTGCGTTTGTTCAATTTCAGATAACGCCTGCTTACGCAAGCCATGGTTATCCATTGAGATAAACCATTGTGGCGTTGCACGGAAGATAATGGGCGTTTTGTGTCTCCAGCAATGTGGGTAGCTGTGACGATATGCCACATGACACAACAGCTGGCCTTTCTCTTCTAATAAATCAACAACACTCTTATTGGCTTTGAATACGTGTTGACCAGCAAAAAACTCAGTGTCAGCTTTATAGACACCATTGTCACCAACAGGGTTTGCGACTTCTAAGCCGTACTTTTGACCAACCACGAAATCGTCTTGACCATGACCTGGTGCAGTATGAACTACGCCAGTACCAGCTTCAGTTGTTACGTGGTCACCAAGAATGGCAGGCACATCAAATGCAGAAAGAGGATGCTTGAAACGCATTAGCTCAAGCTCAGCGCCTTTTGTAATACCGATAACCTGATGTGACTCAGCTTCAAAGCGGGTTAAACAGCCTTCAACTAGCACTTCAGCTAAAATAACGGTTTTAGTTACGCCATCTTTAACGAGCTCAACTAGGCTGTAATCAAGCTCTGGGCTTAATGATAATGCACGGTTAGCAGGGATAGTCCAAGGCGTCGTGGTCCAAATAACCGCTGAAACCGTGTTTGTGTAACCTTCAACGCCAAATTTCGCTGCAACCGCTGCGCTATCAACGGCATTAAATGCCACATCAATAGCGGGTGAGGTTTTATCTTCGTATTCAACTTCTGCTTCTGCTAACGCGGAACCACAGTCAGTACACCAATGAACAGGTTTAACACCTTTGTGCAGGTGACCGCTTTCAATCACTTTAGATAAAGAACGTACGATGTTAGCTTCAGTGCTGTAATCCATGGTTAAGTAAGGATTATGCCAATCACCAAATACACCTAAACGAATAAAGTCTTCACGTTGACCGTCAACTTGCTTAGCGGCGTATTTACGGCATTCTTCGCGAAAATCAGCAGCTGAAATCTTTTGACCTGGTTTGCCAACTTTTTTCTCTACCATTAATTCAATTGGTAAGCCGTGACAATCCCATCCAGGAATATAAGGCGCATCAAAACCTGCCATTGTTTTAGACTTAACAATGATATCTTTTAATATTTTGTTTACCGAGTGACCAATATGGATATTGCCATTCGCATACGGGGGGCCGTCATGCAAAATAAACGGTTTGCGACCAATTCGACTGTCACGAATTTTTTGATAAAGTTCGTCTTGAGTCCAACGGTCTAACATAGCTGGCTCACGATTAGCCAGATTACCGCGCATCGGAAAATCGGTTTCCGGCAAATTCAAAGTAGATTTATAGTCGGTCATTGATCCTATACCATTATTTGGGCTGATTAATCTCAACCTGCATCATTGCTAAATAAAGCTTTTGCTTCATTTACATCATTCAAAATTTGTTTTTTTAACGCATCCAGTGACTCGAACGGATGTTCATCACGGATTTTTGCCACTAATTCAACTTCCACTCTTTTACCGTATAAGTCACCAGAGTAGTCGAATAAGTGCACTTCTAATTGACAGACTTGCCCTTCAACAGTTGGCCTAAAACCAACATTAGCAACGCCTTCATAAATATCACTGCCATCCCAATACATTTTTACCGCAAACACCCCTCTAACAGGTGATACTTTGCGCTTTAATGCAATGTTGGCAGTTGGAAAACCAATGGTTCGCCCAATTTTTTGGCCGTGGGCCACTTTACCTGACAGTAACACTGGGTGCCCGAGTAAACGCCTTGCTTGCTCTAAGTTCCCTAATGCTAACTGCTCACGAACCGCAGTGGAGCTCACTCTGGTCGAACCTAAGATAAAGCTTTGGGTACTGACCACAGTAAAACCGAACTTTTTACCCGCTTCAAGTAACATATCAAAGGTGCCAGTTCTGTTTTTACCAAAACAAAAATCATCACCAACCACTAGATACTTCACCCCTAATTTATTGACTAATAAATCTTCAATAAATTGCTCTGCCGGTTGATTAGCAAAACGAGTATTAAAATTAGCACACAGAAGACGATCAATATTGAGCTCTTCTAGCAAACTAATTTTATCTCTTAATAAGCTAATTCTTGCAGGGGCATCTTGTTGGCGAAATAACTCTTGCGGTTGTGGCTCAAAGGTCATTACTACAGCAGGTAGCTGAAAGTGTTTAGCTTTATTAACTAAATTATTAATCACTTGCGCATGACCACGATGCACACCATCAAAGTTACCAATAGTGAGCACGCATCCATTATGCGAAGGTAAAATATTATGTATACCGCGAATTAGTTCCATTACGCCAAACAACTGCTACTGTAAATCGGCTGATTATATACTAGATAGAATGGATAATCAGCATTCATGATCGACGTTTCATTGTCCAAGGTTTTAGCCCCATTAGCACTAAGCTGAATAAATAGGCTAATGCACCTAATATGATGAGTTTTAACAGGCTGTAAACCTTAACTTGCATTGCCATATCTAACCACATTTGCTGCTCTGGTAATAAGTAAACTAAAAGCGCTGCCATCACGAGTGTCGCAATGACCACTTTAGCGAAAAATACCATGGTTGAACGATTGACTTTATAGACACCAGCTAGGTGTAAGCCTCGATATAACAGGCCGG
Organism: Shewanella sp. 10N.286.51.B2; assembly: GCF_041469265.1. NCBI lineage: Bacteria > Pseudomonadati > Pseudomonadota > Gammaproteobacteria > Alteromonadales > Shewanellaceae > Shewanella > Shewanella sp. 10N.286.51.B2. The sequence continues at coordinate 129,524 of NZ_JBFRKH010000012.1, read as the reverse complement.
CATTAAGAAAGGCTGACATAGAAGTGGCAATTGCAAGTCCTACGTAGCCAAATGGAATGGCAAAAATGATATTGAACACCATATTGCTTACCATGGCGATAATACCGAATTTAACTGGGGTTTTAGTATCTTGGCGTGAGTAATACCCCGGCGCCAATACTTTAATCATCATAAAACTCAGTAAGCCACAACCATAAGCCACTAAACTGTACGATGCCATCTCAACATCAGATACTGTAAATGCGCCGCGCATAAAAAGCACCATTAACATCGGCTGAGCAAGAATGATTAATCCCAGCATGGCTGGCATGCCCAATAATAAAATGGCTCTTACTCCCCAGTCCATAGTGTCACTAAAACCACTGCCTTTATCATCAATATGCTTTCTAGATAAAGCTGGCAAAATAACCGTCGCAATGGCAATACCAAACAATCCTAAAGGGAACTCAAGTAAGCGGTCTGAGTAGTAAAGCCAACTAATAGAGCCTGTCATTAAAAAACTGGCAATAAAGGTATCGAACAGTAAATTGATTTGCGAAACAGAAACGCCAAATAATGCAGGGATCATTAAGGTTCTGATTTTCACGACCCCACTGTGGTTCCAGCCCCATGACGGTTTTACTAAGGCATTTTCACGTAGTAAAAACGGAATTTGAAACAAAAACTGCACTAAACCACCAAAAAACACCCCTAAAGCTAAAGCGATTTCAGGTTGTTCCATCTTGGGGGCAAACACTAAAGCGGCAATAATAATGGTAATATTCAAAAATACCGGCGTAAAGGCAGAAACTGCAAACTTACTGCGGGTATTTAATATTGAGCCAGCCAGTGCGGTTAAGGTAATAAACCATAAATAAGGGAAGGTAATTTTGAGCATCATAGAGGCAAGTTCAAACTTTGCCGCATCCGGCCCATCGTTCATCCAATCATAAAACCAGCCACCAGCAAATAATGCAGCAAGTATCGGTGAGCCGATAACACCAATTAAGGTTACAACGCTCACTATGCCGCCCAAAGTACCGGCCACTTTACCTATAAGCTCACGGGTTTCAGCTGGGGTTTTGTTTTGTTGGTATTCTGTCAACACCGGCACGAATGCCTGTGCGAAAGCACCTTCAGCAAATAATCGACGTAAAAAATTGGGAATTTTATTGGCAAAGATAAACACATCGGCACTACTACCTGCACCCATTAAGTTGGCAATGACTACATCTCTAACCAAGCCAAGCACCCGAGATATCAAGGTCATAACACTGACGATAGCACCTGATTTTAATAACGATTTACTCAAGCATCACTCCAAAGCCGCACACAAGCGTTTAAATTAAGTCTGATATATCTCAAATTTTCGATTCTAATGCTGTCTATGGGGTATAAGAACTGATAGAATTGCGCCACATCTTACACGAGTTGGGTTGAAGATAACCGAGCCAGGTAGTTTTATTTGTCTTTTCGACGTTATTTCTATCATATTCATTGACAAAATGAATAAAAGCAGGCATATTCCTCGCCCTCAAAGTATTAAACCCAGTTTTAGGAGTTGCACCTTGGCTAATAGCAAGTCTGCAAAGAAGCGCGCGCTTCAGTCTGAAAAACGTCGTCAGCATAACGCTAGTCGTCGTTCAATGTTACGTACATACGTTAAAAGAGTTATCGCTGCTATCCAGAGCGGTGACCACAAAGCGGCTACCGAAGCATTCGCAGCAGCACAACCAATTGTTGACCGTATGGCGACTAAAGGCCTTATTCACAAGAATAAAGCTGCTCGTCAAAAGGCACGTATAAACGCAAAAATCAAAGCACTAGCTGCTTAATTTTAGCGATTTATATTACAAAAACCGACTTAGGTCGGTTTTTTTATATCTGCAATAAAATAACTCACAAAAATACTCTCTCCACTTGCCCAGCCTTCAAGCTTTTACGGACATTTTTGCGCTAAATATCAAATCCATATTTAAGACATAAAAAAACGCCTTAACTCGATCTTACTGTCATCAGTAGCAAGATATTGTTAAGACGTTATAGGTATCAAAATTATTGCCATTAATGGCAGTATAAATTATCCAATACTTTTATTAGCTCACGAACTTCATCACTTTTAAGTGAATAAAACACAGTTTGCGCTTCTTTACGTGTACAAACGAGATTGTCTTTTCTCAGCCAAGCTAAATGCTGCGATAACGCAGATTGGCTTAGACCTAGTTTTTTATTCATCTCACCGACACACATTTCACCTTCATTCAGCAAATGGCACAAAATAAATAAACGGCGTTCATTTGCCAGTGCCTTTAGCATTACCACAGCATGATCTGCTCGCTGCTGCATCATTTCTATATTCATCACGCGTTAGCTCTCCTTAATCATCACTGAGACTAATATAGCCTTCCCTAACAAATCGGGCAGCGACATGAAGCACACTTTTTGGTAGATTGTTTTTAAAAATGAGACTTAGCTAATAAAAATGAAGGAAACTCATGAAAAACTATAAGAAATCAATTTTTACAGGGATAGTTTTAGCCGCTATATCAGGCTGTCAAAGCCAGACAAATGATACCCAAGTAACACAATTACCACAGTCTGCTAACGATGTAATTAGCCAGCAACTAGCCACAAAGGCGTTATCTTCTACTTTAGGTTATGACATTGTTGAATCATTGACAGTGGAAGTCGGCCCTCGACTCGCCGGTTCCGAGAAAGATCTCATCGCAGTCGAATGGGCGATGAATAAACTCAAAAGCTTAGGTTTTGATAAGGTCTATAAGGAATCTGTCCAAGTCCCAGCTTGGTCACGAGGCCATGCTCAGGCATCAATCGTCTCACCGTTTGAGCAACCGCTGGTCATTAGCGCTCTAGGTGGCAGCGTGGCAACGCCTGAGTCAGGTTTACAAGCCCAGATAGTGCGCTTTGACACCCTTGCTGCACTACAAGTCGCCGATCCAGCATTAGTCGAAGGCAAAATTGTCTTTATTGATCATAAAACCGAGCGCCATATTAGTGGTAAAGGCTATGGTCAGTCTGTTGGCGGCCGCTCAAGAGGCGCGGTTGCTGCAGCAGAAAAAGGCGCTGTCGCTGTGGTCATTCGCTCAATAGGTACCGATCATGACCGCATGGCCCATACCGGCATGATGCGTTACAAAGATGGAGTGGCAAAAATTCCAGCTGCTGCATTGTCTGCACCAGATGCTGATATGATTAATGCTATGTTAAAAAGGGATAAGAACATCAGCTTATCACTTAACCTATCTTCAAAGAATTTAGGGGTCGCAACATCCTACAATGTTATTGCCGAGGTAACTGGCAGTAGTAAGGCTGAAGAAGTGGTGCTGATTGGCGCTCACCTTGACTCTTGGGATGAAGGCACGGGTGCAATTGATGATGGTGCAGGCGTTGCGATTGTGACTGCAGCGGCGAAATTGATTCAAGATTTACCTCAAAAACCAGCGAGAACCATTCGAGTGGTATTATATGCCGCAGAAGAAGTGGGATTAGTTGGCGGTAAGGCTTATGCAAAGCAACATGCTGACGAGCTGGTTAATCATTATATTGCCGCAGAATCTGATTTTGGCGCAGGCAAGATTTACCAAATTGATTTCAACGTTAATCCACACGTATTTGAGCAAGTTAAAACTGAGCACAGTTCAATGACCATCAACGGGGTTAAGTTAGGGAACAATAACGCTTCTGGTGGCCCTGACGTGTCTATGATGCCCTCTCTAGGTGTCCCTGTGGCGTCCCTTCGACAAGATGGTACTGATTACTTTGATTATCACCACACCCCTAACGACACTTTAGATAAAATCGACCCTACCGCATTAGCGCAAAATGTCGCTGCTTATGCGCAATTTGCTTATATCATGGCGCAATCAGAACTTAACTTACGCCCATTAGCTAAAAAGGCCGATAAGAAATAATCTATCAGCCTTTTATCGCAAAAAAAGCAGTTAAGGAGTTCAAACCTTAGCTGCTTTTTTATTAAGTATTTTTTTACCCGTTACATTACACTGAAACTTGTAGTGGTTACTTAATTTGCTCTTCTCTTAAAAACACTGGCGCTGCAGGTGTCGATAAGTCTTCACTGTAATAATAGCCATCTAAGTCAAATTGCTGCAATTGTGCCAATGACGTCACATCGTTTTGGATAATGTAACGCGCCATCAAGCCGCGGGCTCTTTTGGCATAAAAACTGATCACCTTGTATTGACCATTTTTGCAGTCTTTAAATACCGGGGTGATTAAAGTGGCCTTAAGTAGTTTGGGTTTAACCGCTTTAAAATACTCATTTGAGGCTAAATTAATGACGATATCATCGCTTTGATTAGCAACAGCTGCGTTAACTTCATTGGTGATTGTCTCGCCCCAAAATGCATAAAGACTTTTACCTGCGGGGTTTACCAAGCTGGTGCCCATTTCTAAACGGTAGGCTTGCATCAAATCCAGCGGCTTCAGTAAGCCATACAAACCAGATAAAATTCGTAGGTGCTTTTGAGCCTTATCGATTTCCATATCAGACAGTGAGTCAGCATCAAGGCCGGTATATACATCGCCCCTAAAGGCAAACATAGCTTGCTTGGCATTATCTAGAGTAAAACGTGGTTGCCACTGTGCAAATCGAGCCGCATTCAAACCTGCTATTTTATCGCTCACTTTCATTAAAGAGGCAATATCCATTGGCGTCAATTCACGACATACGTCAATCAATTGTTGGCTGTAATCTAGCAAAGTCGGTTGAGTAAACTTCTTGGTTGATGCAGGCGTTTCAAAATCAAGTGTTTTGGCAGGAGAAACTAATACTAGCATTGCTGATAATCCTATTTTATAAAATGGACTCTAATTCATGCTATCTATCATACTGAGCTTCATAAAAAAAACCATGCAATTACTGCATGGTTTTTTAGATTGTGCTAAATGCTTTTTTCAGATTTGATTAATCTGCAATTAACATTCGCGATTAAGTAAAGTGAGTTACTTGGTCACTTCAACTTCTTTATTGATCCAAATCCCATCTTCTATCTGACCTTCAAGCTCTGGGAACTTAGTCGTATCAAATACAGGATCTTCACCCTTATTAACTTGTTGGCGGTAATCATTAATAATTCTCACCGCTAAACCTGACAATAACAGCAGGGCAATCATATTAACTAACGCCATCAAGCCCATAGAAACGTCGGCTAAATCCCAAACGATGCCAATCTTAGCCACTGCGCCAAACATAACCATACCTAATACTGCGATACGGAAGATTGGTAGTGCACCTTTTTTATTGCCAGATAGAAACATCACGTTAGTTTCTGCATACGAATAGTTAGCAATAATTGACGTGAAACAGAAAAGTAAAATAGCAAAGGCAATAAATGCCCCACCCCAGTCACCCACATGATGCGTTAATGCATTAATGGTTCTTGCAATACCATCACCAGAGCCGCCACCATCACCAGACAATAAGATAATTGCCGCAGTAGCAGTACAGATAACAATAGTGTCCACAAACACACCCATCATTTGCACAAAACCTTGTGACGCTGGGTGATTAGGATTCGGTGAAGCACTTGCTGCAATATTGGCGGCACTACCCATACCTGCTTCATTAGAGAACAAGCCGCGAGCAATACCCGCCTGCATTGCTTGAGCAACACTGTATGCTACACCACCAGCAGCGGCCTCTTGCCAGCCAAATGCACTGTTAATCACCAACATAAATACGGCAGGCAATTGCTCAACATTCATTAAAACAACAACCAAGGCAATCGCAATGTAGGCTAATGCCATAATCGGAACGATAATTTCTGACACTCTAGCGACCTTTTTAAGACCGCCCATAATCACGAGGCCACTCAATAGCGCAATCCCAAGACCGACATAAATTGGATTTAAATCAAATACGGCAGTCATTGCACCAGAGATAGTATTTGCTTGAACAGCATTAAACACTAAGCCAAAACAAATAATCAGTAGGATTGAAAATAGAATCCCCATCCAGCGTTGGCCAAGGCCTTTTTCCATATAATATGAAGGGCCACCACGATACTGCCCGTCAACGTCTTTAACTTTATAAACTTGCGCTAACGTTGACTCGATCATTGCCGTCGCCATACCGAGCATGGCAATGGCCCACATCCAAAATACTGCCCCAGGACCTGCGGCACCGATTGCAACCGCAACACCAGCCATATTTCCGGCTCCGACACGGGCAGCCATACTGGTACAAAAAACTTGAAATGAAGATAAGCCATGCTTACCAGGGCGGCGGCTAATCGCTAATACTTTAACGCCGTGTACGAAATGAGTAATTTGAATACAGCCAAGACGAACAGTAAAAAAGATACCTGCGCCTACCAGCCCATAAACTAACAATTTACCCCAGAGTAAATTGTTCATGAAACCAACAATTGTTTCTAACATTGCCATTTGCTTAATCTATTCCTTGGAATAACTTTATTTTGTAAAAATATGCTTAAACCGAGCAACACCTTCAGACAAAATAAAATTATCGAATTATTATAATGAGCTCATCAAAATCTAAGTTCGCAGCCTCAGCATGTATTCGTAAATAGCCAAGCTGTTACTGTTTATTAAATTCAGTGAGCGAATATATTAGTTAATTATTATTTAGCATTATTCAAGTTAACTTTACTGACTTTAACCAGTAAAGCCCAGCAAACATTACCACTCTTTACCACTTATCGCTTAGTTATAGGTGTTCTCAAAAAAATGCGAGAAAAAACTAGCATAGAAAAACTTCAAACATAGGTGATAGTGATCACATTTATTTAAATAGCCGCCTAAAGCCCCATCTAGAATAACAATTGCAAATCGCCTAACACCAAGTGACTCAACAATTTCTTAACCTAACATCATTTTATTAATGATTTTTTTTAATACAAAGTTAGATCAATAACACATTATTGGTTCAATTTAGGGAATACAGTGTTCTCATTAAAAGCTAAATCAATCTTATCTTTCATAATGAGGTCACTATGACACAGCAAAATGAAATCACTGCTCTTAAAAAATATGTTAGAGCAACTAACTTCCTCGCTACCTCACAAATCTATCTTAAGCAAAATGTGCTTTTTAAAAGAGAGCTACAACATACAGACATTAAACCTCGACTTTTAGGTCATTGGGGTACCTGTCCAGGTATCAATTTTGTGTATGCAAACGTTAATCGCTTAATCGTTAAGCATGAAAGAGAATTCATTTATTTAGTCGGTCCTGGTCACGGCTTCCCAGCAGTTCAAGCTAACCTGTTTGTTGAAGGTTCTTTAAGCCATTTTTATCCAGAAACCATCCCCTATAACGAATCAGGTATTGAAGATATCTGTAAAAAGTTCTCAGCAGCATATGGCTACCCTTCTCATGCAAACCCTGAAGCCCCCGGCCAAATTTTAGAAGGTGGCGAATTAGGTTATTCATTATCCGTTGCTTGGGGCGCCGTTCTTGATAATCCAAACTTAATCGCAGCTTGTTTAGTTGGTGATGGTGAGTCTGAAACAGGGCCATTAGCTGCATCATGGTATGCCAACCGGTTAGTCGACCCTGCAACCAATGGTGCGGTACTGCCCATTGTGCATATTAATGGCTATAAAATCTCAGGCCCGACTCGTATGGGACGCATGAGTCATGAAGAGTTAGATCTTGAATTTCGTGGTTTAGGTTATCATCCCATTATTGTTGATGATCAACTTGAAGAGGATGTGTTTGTTCAAATGAAAGAGGCTATGGACTTAGCTTACGAGATGATCAATGATATCCAAACTCGTGCCCGTCGCGGCGAAGATGTTTGTAAGCCTCGCTGGCCGGTTATTCTTATGCGAACAGCTAAAGGCTGGACAGGTACATCTGAGTTTGGCGGTAAGAAGCTAGCTGGCAACTGCGAATCTCATCAAGTCATCGTCAATAAGTGTGCAACAGATGCAGGTCACCTAAAAGCGCTTAATGACTGGTTAGCAAGTTACAAATTTGATGAACTGTGCAGTATCAATGCGCAAGGTGAAATTACCTTTGATGAAGAAATTCAATCTTTGATTCCACCTAAGCAGTTATGTTGTGGTCGCCAACACTTAAGTTATGGCGGTGAAGTAGTCCGTGCACTTGCTCAACCAGATCTTAAAAAACTAAGTTATGGTCCAGAAACCCCACGTGGTACTCGCGGCGTATCAATGTACAAAATGGGCGAGTGGATGCGTGACGCATTCAAATTAAATCGAGATCAACGTAACTTACGTATCTTCAGCCCAGATGAAACATACTCAAATCAACTGCAAGCGGTATTTGAAGAAACAGATCGTGCATGGCAATGGCCGATTGAAAGCTGGGATCAAGATATGGCGCGTGATGGCCGTGTTATTGAACTGCTATCGGAAAACTTACTTTTCGGTATGATGCACGGTTACACAGTAACAGGTCGGCATGCCATGTTCCCAACCTATGAAGCCTTCTCTCAAGTAGTTTCATCAATGGCTGATCAGTACTGTAAATATGTGTATGCCAGTCAAGGGGTTCACTTCCGTAAACCTGTACCTTCTTGTAATGTTGTTTTGTCTTCTTTATTAGAGCGTCAAGATCATAATGGTTATTCGCATCAAAACCCTTCATTTCTAGGTGCTATGTTAGAAAAGCATCCAGATATTATTTCTGCATATTTACCTGCTGATGGTAACAGTACACTCACTTATACAGAGCGTGCATATGAAGACCGCGACAAACTCAACATTTTAGTTGCAGGTAAAAAAGAGTTACCTCAATGGCTATCACTAGATGAAGCCCGTAAGCAAACTAAAGATGGCGTGATGGTATGGGATTTTGCATCAGATGATAATCCTGATGTAGTACTTGCAGGTTGTGGTGATTATGTCACTCAAGAATGTATGGCGTCATTAGTACTCATTAGAGAACTACTGCCAAGAGTGCGTATTCGTTATGTCAGTGTAACTGAACTTAATAGTAACGGTTTAGGTAGTCGTAAATTCCAAAATAAGCCTTGGTTAATGGATGAAATATTTACTGAAGATAAAGGCGTGGTATTTAACTACCATGGTTATCCAAATACCATCAAGAAATTGGTATTTGATTATAAAGGCAGTAAACGTTTCCGCATTAAAGGCTATGAAGAAGAAGGTTCAACTACAACACCATTTGATATGGGCGTTCGTAATGGCACATCACGTTATCACCTTGTGATTGATATGGCATACAAACTATTCCAACAAGGTGTTATTGATGAAACTCAGCATGTTCAAATCACAACGGATATGCTCCAAAGATTAGTAGAACACCGTAACTACATTAAGGCCAACGGTGTTGACCCAGTAGACATTGAAAATTGGGTTTGGACTCGGTAATTAGATTAGAGTTCAAAAAACAAACTACAATCGTTTATAACGAGTTAAAGCGCCTTTGGGCGCTTTTTCTTTATACCACGGACAACAAAGCCCATCGTCAATTCATTAGAAAAAACCAACACTGCAACATCTTGCGGGGATTCGTTAGGTATTTGTTGGTAATATTTTAAAAATATTCGTAACTACTATGGAAAACCATTGAATTTAAGACGATAATTAGCTTGCCAGCTAAATCATAATAGGAACGCCAAATAAGTGCTGGTGACACTTAAGGTAAACAATCGGTTTACATGTGTTTTGGTGACATAAAATAACAATGGACTATATATGATGAAAAACACCTTAAAAGTAGTATTACTCACCTCAATGTTGCCTTTTGCCGCTGTCGCAGAACAAGAGTTAACGCCATGGTATGTCGGTGGTGGTTTAGGGATTAATAATTACGAACCACATTGCGACCTTAAAACAATGACCCAATGTGAAGATGATGACCCTTATGCTTGGGATGTCTTCGGTGGTTACTTATTTAATGACTATTTTGGTATTGAACTCGGTTATAGAGACTTAGGTCGTATTCAATGGACAGATTTCAGTAATAAACGTAATGATGTCGGCGCTAGAGGCATGGCATTAGGTTTAGTCGGTTTTTATCCTTTCGCTGACAAGTGGAGTTTGTCTGCTGAGGCTGGCGGAATGAACTACCTTTTAAAGAACATAAAAAATTATGGCACTGAGTATTACAGTGACAGCGGTATTGCGCCCTATATCGGTGCTGGTATCGGTTATAATTTTACCGAAAACTTAAAGCTGCAGGCTAAATATCGTCGCTACGAAAACTTAGACGATGATAAATATAATACCCTTGAAATGGAAAGTAACTATTGGGGCTTAGAATTAAGCTACCGCTTTGGTAAAGCTAAAGCAGCAGCCCCTGTTGTTGCAGCTGCTGTTGCACCAATTGATTCCGACAACGATGGCGTAATGGATGATCAAGATAGCTGTCCAGATACACCAGCAACTCACAAAGTTGATGCCAATGGTTGTACTGTCTACGAATTTGTAACAGACAATCATGACTTAGGTGGTATTTTATTTGATAACAACTCTTCTGTTATTAAGTCAGCTTCTTATGCTGACATTGAAAAATTAGCTAATTACTTGAAGAAAAATCCTGAGCATACCGTATCAATCGAAGGTCACGCTTCTAATGTTGGCAAGCCTGCATATAATATGACCCTTTCTGAGAGTCGTGCTAAATCAGTCGCTGAAGCTTTAGCAGCTAAATATGATATTGAAGCAAGTCGTATTCAAGCTATTGGCTATGGTATTACTAAACCTATTATGGAAGGCAATACCGCTGAAGCCCATAAGCAAAATCGTCGTATTGAAGCTATCGTAACCGGCACAGAAAAACGTGCGGTTCTAAAATAATCAACTAATTAAGCTGGTAATAAAAAGTCGCTGCTTGCAGCGACTTTTTTGTTTTTGTAGCCATCAGCTAAAAAATAAAAACCCTTACCAATAAAGAGATGTTATCGGTAACACTTTTATTTCAACGATAAAAACAACTTAAACAACTAATAAATCAGGCATTAAATTACACAATTAGTTGCTTATGAGCTCATTTCACGTTTATTTGCGTTATTTTTTTACAAATGTTGTTGGAAAATACAGTAAGATCGCATTTAATAACTGTATTGAACAAAATAACTTTGTTACTTGAGAGGGAAATTTCCATGGCGAACACGTTAGCTCAACTAAAAGCACTAACCACAATCGTTGCTGATACCGGCGACATTGAAGCAATTAAACGCTACCAACCAGAAGACGCAACCACCAACCCTTCTCTAATTTTAAAAGCGGCGCAAATTCCTGAATATGCCCCATTAATTGATGATGCTATTGCTTGGGCAAAACAGCAGTCAAATGACACAGCTCAGCAAGTTGAAGACGCAGGTGATAAATTAGCCGTCAACATCGGTGTAGAAATTCTTAAGATTGTTCCAGGCCGCATCTCAACAGAAGTCGATGCCAGACTTTCTTTTGATAAAGCAGGCTCTATCGAAAAAGCCCATAAGCTAATTAACCTATATCAAGCAGCCGGTATTGATAAATCTCGCATTCTGATCAAGTTAGCATCTACTTGGGAAGGGATCTGCGCAGCAAAAGAGCTTGAGCAACAAGGCATCAACTGTAACCTAACGCTATTATTTAGCTTTGCTCAAGCCCGAGCTTGTGCTGAAGCAGGTGTTTACCTTATTTCGCCATTTGTTGGTCGTATTTTAGATTGGTATAAGAAAGACACAGGTCTTGATTACACCGCTGAAACCGATCCTGGTGTGGTATCAGTAACCGATATCTATAACTACTATAAGCTTCACGGCTATAACACTGTGGTAATGGGTGCAAGTTTCCGTAACACTGGCGAAATTATCGAGCTTGCGGGCTGTGACCGCCTAACGATAGGCCCTGCGCTATTAGAAGAGTTAGCCAATAGCGATACTGTTATTAGCCAAAAGCTAAAACCTGCAACAACAACGGTTGCCGCGCCAGCACCATTAACCGAAGCACAGTTCCGTTGGGAATATAACCAAGACCCAATGGCTGTTGATAAACTTGCTGAAGGCATTCGCAACTTTGCCATCGACCAAGGTAAACTTGAGGTTATGCTAAACGCAAAACTTAGCTAATCAACGGAGTGATTTGCATGACTAATTTAACTCAGAGTAATACTTGGCAGCAGCTAAAGAAAAATACAGCAGCGCTTCCCCATATGCGGGAGCTATTTGCTAATGACCCTAAACGTTTTGAGAAGATGAGCCTCAAAAGCTGCGGTTTATTATTAGATTATTCTAAAAACCGTATCGATAAGGAAGGCTTAGGATTATTGTTTGCATTAGCTGAAGAAACCCAGTTATCAGCTAAAATTTCTGCCATGTTTAATGGCGATATTATCAATAACACCGAAGGCCGTGCAGTATTACACACAGCGCTGAGGAGTAATCCTGAGCAAGTAATTATGGCTGAAGGGGCGAATATCGTCCCTGAAGTGCAGCAAACACTAGCAAAGATGACTCAGTTTGTGGCGTCTGTATCTCAAGGTGAATGGAAAGGTTACACCGGCAAAACCATTACTGATATTGTCAGTATTGGCATTGGTGGCTCTTTCCTTGGCCCTAAAATTGTCTCTCAAGCATTAAGGCCTTATTGGCAAAAAGGCCTTAATTGCCATTTTGTGGCTAACGTTGACGCAAGCTCTATCTGTGAGAAGCTTAAAAACTTAGATGCTGAAACAACCTTATTTGTCATGTCATCGAAGTCATTTGGCACCCAAGAAACACTGACCAATACCCTAAGCGCTAAAGACTGGTTCCTCGAGCAAGGTGGTAGCCAAGCCGATGTCGCCAAGCACTTTGTCGCAGTAACATCAAACGTTGCTAAAGCGACTGAGTTTGGTATTGATGCTGACAATATTTTCCCGATGTGGGATTGGGTGGGTGGACGTTATTCATTATGGTCAGCCATTGGCTTACCCATAGCGTTATTAGTGGGTATGGATAACTTCAAGCAACTGCTTGATGGTGCCAACCAAATGGATCAACATTTTGCCCAAGCGCCACTTGAACAAAATATGCCTGTGATTATGGGCATGTTGTCAGTGCTTTATAGCAATTTTCATGATGCACAATCCCATGTAGTTTTGACCTATGATCATTATTTACGTGGTTTACCCGCTTACTTCCAGCAACTTGATATGGAAAGTAATGGTAAGTCGGTCATGCTTGATGGAACTCAGGTAGATTTCAATACCGGCCCAGTGATCTGGGGTGGTGAAGGCACCAATGGTCAGCATGCATATCACCAGTTGTTACATCAAGGTACAGCACTTATCCCAGCTGACTTTATTATGCCACTGCAAAGTCACAATCCATTAGGTGAACATCATAACCAGCTTGCTTCAAACTGCTTTGGCCAAACCCAAGCATTAATGCAAGGTCGCACTTATGAAGAAGCTTTAGCGGAATTGGCAGGCAAAGATACGCCTGATGCTGATAAAGCCCTTATTGCTAAGCACAAGACAATGGCAGGTAATAAGCCAAGTAATACCTTATTAATGGATAAGCTAACTCCAACGACCTTAGGTTCGTTAATTGCCTTATATGAACACCGCACGTTTGTTCAAGGCGCTATTTGGCAAATTAACTCTTTTGATCAATGGGGTGTGGAATTAGGTAAAGTCCTTGGCAACGATGTCCTAGACCGCATCGGCGCCAAAAATGATGCCACAGAGCTTGATAGCTCCAGTAATTCATTAATTAATTTATACCGTCAAGGTCAGATTTAAACACTAAAAAAGCCAGCTAAAGCTGGCTTTTTTATATACACTTTCATTTCCTCATAGCACAAGCCTCTAAATACGCCAGCAAAACACCACTTGAACATCACTTAAACATCACCTTCCATTAACAATATTGAAACATAACTATTGCACTATAGTGACGGAATATGATATTTATTTGAATAGAGACATCATAATAACAAGGGAGGTTTACCATGGATCGTTTAGACTATGGTGGTGCGCTAGACCAAGTTGTTGAAAGACCAACTCGCTCAAAAAGCTCAAACAAAAAACGTAAATGGCGAGAAATAGAAGCGTTAAAGGATAAACAGCGCTTACTTAAGGAACTTCAAGACATTGACACAAGTTTCGATTTTGATTTCGATGCGATGCCATTGTAAGCAAGATAACTAACTGAATAGTTATTCAAAGGTCTATATATAAAAAGAGCGCTTATCGCGCTCTTTTTAATTGCAATGCTTTTAACTGTAACTCGTTATCATTAATCCTTTAGGGGAGATAACACAGAGTCAGCTACTGTGGTTCAACTTCAGCAATATGCTCTTTAAGCTCTTCAAAGATATTATCATCACTATCGTTAAATAACGGATCATCAACTAAACGCTGCTCACATTGTTGCCATATTTTATCCCAATCACTGCCCTGCATGTGCTTAGCAAACAGAGGAAATAGCTCTTTTTCTTCATATTGCATATGAGCCGTTTGGATTTCAACATACGCTTTTAAGTCGGAAACCAACTTTTCTCGGGAAATCACCACATCTGAAAGTATCAAATTCAGACTATACATCAATGCACCAGATGACTCTGCTAGACTGCTATGTTCATCATGAAGCCTGGTCGTACTAGGGCTAGGAAAGTGCTTAATAAAGTAATCAAAAGTAATATCTTCTACCGGATGGTGACTATGCTCAGCATAAACCTGCATATATTCGACGACATCACGAATAAGCGCAAAATTAACTGATTCACCCTGAGAAAGTTTGTGATTTTTCTTGGCTAGAATATTCAATAATATGGCTATGTGTTTGTGATCATTCATTAGCCTTTTAAGTATCATCTTCTCCATTACCACAATTCCTTCATGTCTAAAAAGTTTAAACCTCTAGTATTATTAATCTACACTATGGATTGCGCAGATGTTATGACCGAGATCATAAAATACAAATCTGAAACATTCAGATGAGTTTAAATAACAAAAAAGCACCCTAAGGTGCTTTAGTAAGCTGATATTAAAGCTTTATTATTTAAGAATGTTAAATAAGTGCTCTTTCAGCTTGGTAAAATCAGCGCTCAGTTCTGCAGATAAAATCGGCTTATTCACTACAGCTTCAAGCTCATGGGGTAATGGTAAATCGATTTGTAATTGCACATCGACCACATCTTTAAATTTCGCTGGATGCGCCGTTCCTAAGAAAATACCGGTTTCACCACTTTTAAGCTCATCAGATAAAGCTTGTGCGGCAATTGCGGCATGAGGCTCAGATTGATAACCCAGCTGATATAACTCTTTTAACACCGCAGTGGTTTGCGCTTCATTAAGCGCCACCCCTGTAATAGACGATAACGGCCAATTTAACGCCTCACAAATGGCTTCGACTCTTGGCCAGTTTGATGGCTCGGACACATCCATCGCATTAGACATAGTCGCAACGGTAGTATTTGGCGCCCAATCACCTGCAGCAAGGTAACGTGGCACAGTATCGTTTGAGTTAGTCGCCGCAATAAAGCGCTTAATAGGTAAGCCCATCGCCTTGGCAAATAAACCTGCGGTTAAATTACCAAAGTTACCGCTAGGCACTGACAGCACAATCTCAGCATTGCTGGTTTGCTTCATTTGAGCTACCGCTTCAAAGTAGTAACAAATTTGCGCCAATAACCGACTAATATTGATTGAATTAGCCGAGTTTAAGTGCAGCCCATCACGAACATCACTATCATCAAATGCCTGCTTAACCAGTGTTTGGCAAGCATCAAAATCTGACGCAACAGCGACAGTATGAATATTCTTACCTAGAGTCGTGAACATCTTCTCTTGCAGCTCACTGATTTTTCCTTTGGGGTACATCACCACCACTTGTACAGATTCAAGCCCGAAGAAAGCATCAGCAACAGCGGCGCCGGTATCACCAGATGTCGCCGTCAAAATAGTGAGCTTTTCATCTCCTGCTAGCAAGTTAACGCACTGCGCCATAAAGCGCGCGCCAAAGTCTTTAAATGCCAATGTAGGCCCATGAAATAACTCTAAACACGCACGTTTATCATCAGCTTTCACTAAAGGCACATCAAAAGTGAATGCTGCATTAACTAACTCATTAACTTTATCTTGACCAATTTCATCAGCAAGCCAAGCCCCTAAAATACGCTGACTTCTTGCAACAAAAGGTAACGCGAGTAGCTCATCGATATTATCAAGCACAGGAATAGATTTTGGAAAAAAAAGCCCTCTATCTTTACCTAAACCTAATTTTACCGCTTCACTAAAACTGACCACTTGTGATGGGTGCTTTAAATTATATAATTCCATTTCTAAACGCCTTTAAAATTAAAATGTGGTGACTAAACTCGACGCGTACCTTGCTCATCAAGTTGGCAGACATGGGCAAACCCACCAGCCTGTGATAAATAATGCTGCTCTAACCATGCTTTAGCAGCTTTAGCAGTTTCTAGATTATCGGTTACAGAAAACAGCGTTGGGCCACTTCCTGATATGCCGGTGGTTAACATGCCTAACGTTTCAAGTTCTGCGCGCGCATGGCTATAACCCGGAATCGCATCGGCTCGATAAGGCTCAGCCATCACATCCTTTAAAACGCTAATAGCAAGCTTTGGATCTTGCTGATAGCTTGCATGCACAAATGCACTTAAATGACGGCCAAAATCGATGGCTACCGCTTTATCGTATTGCTGTGGTAATAAGTCGCGCATCTTGGCCGTTGACAGTGAGATCCCCGGATAGGCCACCACCCAATACCATTGCTTAAACGTAGGAATACCAGCGCACACCTTACTGGGAGTATTTAGCATTAACTGCATGCCGCCTAAATAACAAGGGGCAACATTATCAAAATGAACACTGCCTGAAATCATTCCTTCAAACTCGCCCATTAAAAGCAATAATGCTTGTTCATCAAAAGGCTGCTCAAAATGCTCATTTAATGCATAAAGTGCTGCAACCACAGAGCTTGCACTAGAACCAAGCCCACTGCCAACTGGTAAATTTTTCTCTAAACAAATAGCCACACCTTGTTTAGCATTAAGTTTTTCAAGAAAAAACACAGCACATTGATAGACGATATTCTGTTTACCATCTTCTGGTAACTTATGCGCCCATGGACCCGTTTGAGAATAATGAACACCAGCATCAGCCGCTTCAATCATCACTCTGTCACCCAGTAAACTGCCATCAATTGGCGCAAGCGCAGCGCCGAGTAGATCAAATCCAACACCGACATTACCCATTGAAGCAGGAGCATAAACAGTTATCGCTTTATCCGAAGTGACTTGTTTGCTCATAGCCCCACCTCGCGAGTCCAGTTTAAAGTTCTTAATACATCCGCAAACGCGCCAGCTGCAGTCACATCAGTACCCGCACCATAACCGCGTAATACAAATGGAATAGGCTGATAATAACGGCTGTAAAATGCCAGTGCATTCTCGCCGCCTTTTACGCTGTATAACGGATCTGATGAATCAACCTCTACAATACGTACATGACACTTACCTGCTTCAATCTGACCCACATAACGCAGTACTTTACCTTGCGCTTTTGCCGATTCAACTCGCGCACTGACTTGCGCATCAAGTTGTGGTAAACGATTCATAAAGGTGTCTACATCGCCTGAATCATCAAACGAGCTTGGCAGAACTGATTCAACATTAATATCATCAAGTTCTAATGGCATGCCCACTTCACGAGCAAGAATTAGTACTTTTCGCGCCACATCCAAACCACTTAAATCTTCACGAGGATCCGGCTCTGTAAAACACTTATCACGAGCGATTGAGGTGGCCTCTGATAAGCTCATGCCTTCATCTAACATGCCGAATATATAAGATAATGAACCAGATAAGATCCCATTAAATCGCTGTAACTTATCACCGGCATATAGCAGTTTCTTTAAGTTATCAATCACTGGCAGGCCAGCACCTACGGTTGTTTCATACAAGAATTGTCTGCGCTGCAATAACGCCGTTGTGCGTAATTGTTGGTAGTAAGCATAATCACGAGTGTTGGCTTTCTTATTCGGGGTGACGACATGGTAGCCAGCATTCATCACATCAAGATAACGATCTGAAACCAACTCACTTGAAGTGCAATCAACTAAAACAGGGTTTAGCAGTTGCTGTTCTTTACCCCAGGCCAGCATCTCTGCGAGATCATAGCTTGTATCGCTATCAGCCAATAAAGCCTGCCAATTATTTAAATCTAGCCCAGCACTGCTCAGAAGCATTTTACGAGAATTGGCAATACCACATACTCGCATGGTTATATGCTGCTCTTTAAGCATCGAGGCTTGTTGTTTGATTTGCTCTAATAGCCCTGCCCCCACATTACCACTGCCTACTAAAAACACATCTAAATACTGCTGAACATCAAAGAAGGCTTGATGACAGGCGGCAATGGCATGCTTAGTTTTACGTTGCTCAATTACAGTAGAAATCGAACGTTCTGACGAGCCTTGGGCGATGGCGATAATATTAACGCTGGCTTTAGCCAGGGCGCTGAAAAACTTAGCAGCGGCGCCTTTATGGGTTTTCATGCCATCACCAATAAGCGACACAATCGCTAAATCTTGTCTTAATTCGATAGGCTCGAGTAACTCAGACTGGATTTCTAACTCAAATTCAACTTCTAATGCTTGTTTTGCTTTATAAGCTTCATTAGAGCTAACACAAAAGCTAATACTGTATTCAGACGAGCTTTGAGTGATTAATGAAACTGAAATACCACTGCGAGAAATCGCTTCAAGGGTACGACTGGCCATGCCCACCATGCCTTTCATGCCAGGGCCTGAAATGTTAAACATGGTTTGTTCATCAAGGTTAGAAATGGCCTTAACCTGCAAGCCTGTTTTGTCAGGCCGATTAGACACTAATGTGCCAGGCGCTGATGGGTTAAAACTATTTTTGATATAGCAAGGAATGTGATACTGAGCAATCGGTGCAATGGTTTTAGGGTGCAACACCTTAGCACCAAAATAAGAAAGCTCCATAGCTTCTTGATAGCTAAGTTGTTCAAGTAATTTAGCGTCTAATACCACGCGTGGATCCGTGTTATAAACCCCATCGACATCGGTCCAAATTTCACAGCTTGAGGCATCAAGACAAGCTGCTAAAACCGCTGCAGAGTAATCTGAGCCATTTCGCCCTAAAGTCACTGTTTTACCTTGCTCATTAGCAGCAGTAAAACCTGGCATAATCCATACCCGTGCTTCATTTAATGAAAGCGCAGCAAAACGCGGTTTGCTTTCATTGATATCAACAATAGACTCAAGTGGCTTACCATGGGCTAAGAATAATTTTCTTGGGTCAAGTTGCGCTGCGGTAAGTGATTTTGCTAGCATCACTTGTTCCATTAAGGCTGCCGATAAACGCTCGCCAGAGACGATAACCTGCGCTTGAACATGATCGGGGCATTCGTTAAGCAGCTTTATTCCAGTGACTTTGTCATTCCAGTCAGTTAATTGCAGCGCCAGCTTTTCATCCAGTAGCGCTTTTTGCTGCGGTGAAATTAACGCTTGTTCAGCGTCACTAAAAAGGCCACTAAAAACCGACTCAATATGGGCTAATACCGCTGCATAGTCTTGATTGGTTTGTGCGAGACTTACTAACTCTAACAAGGCATTGGTAACAGTTGCAGGCGCTGATAACACAGTCGCAATAGCCTCTTCAGCTGCAGCTTGTTCAATAATGTCTGCTGCCATCAAAAAACGTTGCCAATTGGCTAACGAGGTTCCACCAAACTTCATCACTTTCATATTCTTCTCCCTTAACTCGCTAGCACTAAATATTAATTTTAAATCTGAAAACAAAAAGCCCGCTTCTTTGTGGGAAGCGGGCTTGTCGTTATAAATCTTTAGGGTGTAATCAGCCCGCCCCCACAATGTTAATTGTGGTGGTTGTAATAATGGTAACTACAACATGGTTAACGGATTTCATCATTACACTCGATTTAATATGTGTTTGTTTTGAATTGATAACAGAATTGCTTTTTTTAAGGTATGTTGTCAACCCCTAATTAGTGGTTTATTTTTAAGCACTCTATTGATAACAAGCTAAATCACTGCTGAAATCACAATAATCGCAGCTATCACACTAAAAAACGCCTCCAAAACAAGTTTTTAGTATGTTTACGTAAACGTAATCCAAAAAAGATATACAAGAATAAATGCTTACAAGTCAGAGGCTTACTATTATTATGATTTTTATATGGTTATTTAAAAGCGCCAAAAGTCATCTTGCATTAAATTTCAGTGCCTAAGCACTAAAATTAGCATTTTCATAAACATGGCAGCGCAAATCACCATGAAAATGATTCATCTAATCTATTTAAAAACAGTGACCTGTGTACTGCGCGTAAATTTAGTCACAGCAACAATGGTAAAAACATCCATTGTCAAAGGATAAGTAACCGGATGCGCCACGATTTAAAGCAAATGTCAGCCAGCGAGATACTTGATTTAAAAACATGTGATTGAATAAGCAAAAGCTGATACAAATTATCGCGACTTTGTAAAAACAATAGTATTATGCCGCCACATTCAGAATTGGAGTCGTTATGAAAATCACAAAACATGCAGCAGTAACTATTCACTACAGTTTAACCGATCAAGAAGGTCGTTTAATCGAAAGCTCATTTGAAGCTGAACCTATGGTTTATCTACACGGAACTGAAGGCTTAATTCCAGGCTTAGAAACTGAGCTAGAAGGTAAAGTTATTGGTGACAAATTTGACGCGAATATTCCAACTGAACAAGCATATGGTGAATACCATGACGGCCTAAAACAAGAAGTCCCTCTTGAAGCATTCGGCGATATCGAAGACATCGTGCCAGGTATGCGTTTTATTGCTGAAACTGAAATGGGTCAACGCCCAGTTCAAGTTACTGAAGTAAAAGATACTGTAGTCGTTGTTGATGGCAACCACCCTTTAGCTGGTCAAGCATTAAACTTCAGCGTTGAAGTGATGGATGTACGTGAAGCAACTGCCGAAGAAATTGCCCATGGTCATATTCATGCTGCTGGTGGTTGTGGCAGCGAGCACGCCCATGAAGCTTGTGGTACTGACAAACCGGGTTGTGATGGCAATGGCGGTTGTGGCTGCCACTAAAGTCTAATAAACAATTTTTGTCCTAGACATTGATTCAATAACTTAGACTGGATTAACTCAGCCTAAAGTTTGAATTATTAAATACGTTAGTCTTTTTTAGGTTGACGTATTTTTTTTACGTTATTATTAATCATAGATAGATTGTCTGTGAAACTTAACCACAAGCATTGCTGGGCACAGGTTTTGTTTCTTTCTCTGTGCTTTGGTAACTAGAAAGCAGCTGGGTTTGAAGGTTATAGAGTTAACCTTTGTTGCTGTTTGAAAATTAATTTAAAGCGAAGGAGTGCTTATGTTAATTAAACCGCTATACGAAATCTTACCTTACGCCTATATGATTGTCGGCGCAGCTAGCGTACCTTTCATTGAACAACCCTATATTGTCGTTGCTTCAATATTAGTCTTTTTTTACGGCGCTCATGTCTGGAACCTACGCTCTAGAAACCGCCGAACGGATAAGAAAAGAAAACGAGTCGAGGGTTACCTACCCGATTCAATATATGGCTTTATGCCATTCATTTACATTATTTCGGCCGTAATCACCTTTCGTTTTTTCCCTCAAGATTCAGCACAGTTACTGTCGATAGGGCTTTTTACATACGGAGGCTATATATTACTGCGCCGTATCAGCTATCGATGCCATAAGCATCCCTCAACGAACATTAAAGCTAAATTTAGATAGCTAGCGCGACATAAGTAACTAGTCCAGTATCAGCTGCTGGACTTTGTCTTTTTGCGCCTGAGGCATATTTTTTAAATAGTTTGAACAGCGAGTAATGGTCGCAATGCTCACTTGATATTCTGCAGATATTTGACGCTGACTTAGCTCACCTTGCAATAAAAGTTGAAAAACCTTTAACCTACCAGCAACTGCACTACGCTCTTCTTCTGTCATTAATAACTGAAATAAAATGCCTAATTCGTCAGAATTTGGATAGCTTAGTACCTTTTCTACAACTGAATCCCAATTAGCTCGCATAACGCTCTCTTTTAGTAATGCCTCGACAGTACAAAGTGTAGCAACAATTCAGCTTTTACAGAAATCATATATGCAAAATATGCCTGATAATTATTGTAAAAATCAAATTTACAATTAAACACAAAACTAGACTCGCACTTGGTTCAAATTTATGCTTAAAATGTGACAAACACCTATAAATCAATAAATAAAAAGAGATCTGTCATGAAAAATAAAATATTGGCCTTAGCTGTCAGCGCATTGCTTATTCCAACTGTCAACGCACATAACTTTGAAGATGCCAATGACGCTATCGATTATCGTAAAGCAGGTTTTAGTTTAATCCGCTACCAATTTGGCGATATGGCTGCAATGATGAAAGGCAAAAAAGAGTTTGAATTAACTGTATTTCAAACTCGCGCTGCTAATTTAGCGGCACTAGCTAAAATCCCTCATGAAGGTTTTATTGCAGGCTCTGATAACGGCGATACAGAAGCTTTAGCAAAGATCTGGTCAAATAAAGCAGACTTTGATACTAAGATGACCGAATTCCAAGAAAATGCGGTTAAGTTAGACTTGGCAGCCCAAACAGGTGATAAAAAGCAAATCAAGCAAGCATTTGGTAATACAGGCAAAAGCTGTAAAGGCTGCCATGACATGTACAAGAAAGACTAACCATAAAACATTGTTAAAAATTCAGCGCCCTAAATATGCTATTCATATTTAAGCTCGCTAATAAAAAGCCCACTGAAGTGGGCTTTTTTCTGACAGTCTCTTGAATTAATTCAATCACATAAACGCAATGATAGGTGCAATAAGCCATACCCAGACACCTGAACCAAGTATCATGACAATCCCAAAAGCAAGTAACGGTGATTTCATTTTAGGCTCTGCGCTCAGTAATTTATGTTCCTCATGGGTTAAGGTTTTTTTACCCGAAATCATCGCACCTACTAACTTGTGTCCTTTAATGGCATAAATCGTAATCGCGCAAAGATGCAATGCGATGCACCCAAGGATAAAATTGAAGTTCATTTTGTGTAACCATGTCATAAATGAAGCAGTATCAGAAGACACCATGGCGTAAAGCGGTCCTTCGGTAAAGATATCATCTGTAGCGAATAGGCCCGTTAGCAACTGCAATGTGAGCACAAATAGCATTAGCATCACCATATAACCACCCATAGGGTTATGGCCAACAACAGGCTCTTTTAACGGCTCACGTAAATAACCAATAACTTTTTTAGGTCCAGCGACAAAGTCTTTGAATTTTGCGGTATCACTACCTACAACCCCCCACAGTAACCTAAAGACAATCAGCACTAAAAAGCTATAAGCACAAACTTGGTGCCACTCCATCTCTCCTGCATCTGCTGTCCACCACAAACAAATCAGCAACGCCACCGTAAACCAGTGGAATAATCGAGTGGGTATATCCCATACCTTAATTTTTTTTTGTTCTATACTCATAGATGTGCCTTAAGCTTAGTTCTTTTAATATGCTTGATTATAAAGAGCAAATTCTTGCACTCATAGACCCTTAAGGTAAAGAAAAGTAATTAAGTATTACAGCGTTTCATCAAACAAGTGCAAACTCTAGCACTTGTGGAGCAATTAGCATCAACAGCTTACATGTTTCTGTATTATTGGATTAAAACACAAAACTTGGGTTTATTTAATCAGCTCTGAAAATAGGGCTTTGCCTATGAGTGCGGCCTTAAAT
Organism: Shewanella sp. 10N.286.51.B2; assembly: GCF_041469265.1. Classification (NCBI taxonomy): domain Bacteria; kingdom Pseudomonadati; phylum Pseudomonadota; class Gammaproteobacteria; order Alteromonadales; family Shewanellaceae; genus Shewanella; species Shewanella sp. 10N.286.51.B2. The sequence continues at coordinate 105,813 of NZ_JBFRKH010000012.1, read as the reverse complement.
CTGGATATGAGTGTCAAACTTAGAAAGATATTTGGAGCCAGTGATGACAAGCAGTATAAACGTTGGCAGCAAACATGGTTTCAATGACGTTGAACCGCTGCATAGAATGGAGTTGGTGAACAAAAATTATTCAAAACTGGGAGGTAAGCTAGGTTGTTATCCATTCAAATATGCGCCTATTTAGATTGAGTTTCAAGACTTTTTAAGCGGTTTTTTAGCTAAATTGTCTAAGCGATCAAATATGAATCAAACAGTCTAAAAAGGCCTACAAAACGTGATTTAGATCACGATTTTTCTTTCAGAGCTTGGTAATCTGAACTTAAGCAAACAACAGAAGGTTCGAAATATGCTGAAAATCACTAGCAAGCAACTTGAAGTAACTGCACCGATTCTTGAACGTATCGAAGGACAAATTGAAAAACTCGCAAGACATGATCTACAACTCATTAACCCGCATGTAATTATCACTCAGGAAAAGCAGCTCTTTAAGATAGAAGCGTCAGTAGGCTTGCCAAGTGGAGAACTATTCGCCCAGGCGAAAAATGAAAACCTTTACGCAGCAATAACTGCAATGGGTAAAAAGCTGGAAAAACAGCTAAATCGCCTGACTCATAAACCCCAGGCTCAACGTCACGTTTCACCAACAACTGAAACCGATAATGATTTTGAGTATGTCTATAAGGAGGAAACCGCAGCTTGATGTTTTTTATTACTCTTAAACCAAAGTGCGCCCTCGGGTGCGCTTTTTTATGCAAACCATCAACAATGGGCAAACTTGATCATTATTTGATTGACACTGATAGCTTAGCGCTTTAATTTTACAGTATGAAAAATATCACTAGCCGCAATTTTATTTTCTTTTTTATTCAGCCCCCATATTGAGGCCGATTTTTTGTGTAAAAACGAAAATGAAATTTAGAGCCTCCCAACTGGGGGGCTTTTTATTATTAAATATTTAATGCTCGCTGTTCAACACCACGTCAGCTAAGCAGTCGTCATTGAGGCTATTATGAAAAAAGCGCCAGAATTGAGTCAGACCAGAGAACAAATTACCTCACTAGATAAGGACTTATTAGCCTTACTAGCCAAAAGGCGTGAATTAAGCCTTGATGTCGCCAGAAGTAAAGAAGTCGATGTTAGGCCCATCAGAGATACGCAGCGGGAAAAAGAATTATTAGAACGCTTAGTTCAACAAGGTAGAGAGCAAGGTTTAGATGCTCACTTTGTTATCTCACTTTATCAAAGCATTATTGAAGATTCAGTCTTGAATCAACAAGCCTTTTTACATGGCCGTGCTAACCCTGAAATCCAGCAACAACAATCGACCATCGCCTACCTAGGTGCTAGAGGCTCATACTCTTATCTCGCCGCCAGCCGTTTTTGTCAGCGCCGCCAAGTAGAAATGATTGATTTAGGCTGCCAAAGTTTTGATGAAATTATCAGTTCAGTTGAACTCGGCCATGCTGACTTAGGTTTTTTACCTATTGAAAATACCTCATCGGGTTCAATTAATGAAGTGTATGACGTGCTGCAACACACCTCTCTTTCAATTGTCGGAGAAACAACCATTGAAGTGGGCCATTGCTTACTCACCAAAAATAATGCTGAATTAGAACAAATCAAAACCGTATTTGCTCACCCACAGCCCATTAGCCAATGCAGTCAGTGGTTATCACAACATCCAAACTTAACGCTGGCCTATTGCTCAAGCAGTGCTGAAGCCATGCAGCAAGTCATTGACGCAGATGATGACAGTGTTGCCGCTATTGGCAGTTCTGAAGGCGGCGCCTTATATCAATTAAGTGCCACAGAAAAAGGGTTAGCCAACCAAAAAATTAATCAAAGCCGCTTTATTGTGGTTGCACGCAAAGCTGTAGCAGTGCCGTCACAACTGCCGGCAAAAACCACCTTGATTATGGCTACAGGACAAAAGCCCGGCGCGCTAGTTGAGGCGCTACTCGTATTAAAAGCCCATAACATTAATATGAGTAAGTTAGAGTCTCGCCCAATCCCTGGCACCCCGTGGGAAGAAATGTTCTACCTTGATGTTGATGAAAATCTTGCAAACCATGATATGCAGCAAGCCTTAAAAGAATTAGAAAGACTGACACGCTTTATAAAAGTGCTGGGCTGTTACCCTTGTGAAACCGTCAAACCAACTCAACTTAATAGTAGTCAGCTAGTGATTGAGCCAAATAGCTCTAAAGCCCCCAATAAAACTGCCAGTGACAATCTTGATGCCCCTAAGCATTCGAAGTTGTATCGACAAGAGCAGACCATTATTGAAACCAAACAGTGTGCCATTGGTGAAAAGGACTTAGTTGCGCTGCAACAAATGACCCTTACAGACACCGATGACTTATTTGCCGCTAAGGTGAAGCAGGTGAAAGAGTCTGGTTATCAAGGGGTATTGCTACAAGCTTCATCTACAGATAACTTATCGCCGTTAAACCTTAAAAACTATTGTCATATCGTTGAGCAAGCAGGCTTGTTCAGTGCCATTGAAGTTGACTCAGTAAGCAGCTTCGATATCGCAGTAAAGTCGGCCGATATGGTTTATCTTGCCGGTAAGGCGATGTTTGATAAAGAACTGTTAGATGCAGCTGGCGCTATCAGTAAACCGGTATTGCTTGAGCGCAATACTATGGCAAGTACCTCTGACTGGCTTACTGCTGCAGATAGAGTTTTAACCACGGGTAATCAACAACTGATCTTGGTTGAAGCAGGCATTAGAAGCTTTACTAATCCTGAGCAACTGTCATTGGATTTAGCCGGATTAATTGCAATAAAGCATCAATGCCACTTGCCAGTTATTGTTAATACCAGTTACGCGGTTAACAGCCCACTTTTACATCAGCAAGCCATAGCGGTTAAGCAACTACAGGCCAACGGGCTGATTCTGAATGAGCAACAACTGGCAGAGGCAGATGACCAACATCACTTGCTACACGAGCTTCATCAATAAAACCAGCAACCAACCGCATCATTTATCCAAACCATGCGGTTGCTTTTAGCCCAATAAAAAACCGAACTTTAAGTTCGGTTTTTTATTGGTTAATCAACAATTAATACATGCTGACATTATCATTTAACCCAAGCCATCCTTTAAAAATACGATAACTAAACCAGCCTAAAGCTAATACAAATATCGGGACACTAAGCCATAATTGAGGAGTAAAATAGCCTAAGATCAATAATGGCATCAAACCTGTCATGCTATTACGTTGCCATCTTAAATGAGAGCCCAGCAAAGAGCTTGCTGGAATACGGTTTTGGGAAATATTAATTAATAAACTAAAAAACACTGGTAAAAAAAAGAGTGGAAAGGCGCTCATTAGTGCATATAAAAAATGCCCAAGCGATAAATCTTCTGCGGTGTAAACCTCAGTATTTGTCATTAGATTATCACTCCTATTAGTCCGAAAAAAAGAGCTACTTAAAAGCAGCTCCCTTTAACCTTAATCCCTGTTTGATGATTTCGCAATATTATTCAGCGTTAACTCGGATTAATTGGTCTTCATATCATTGACAGACTGTAGCATAGCGCGGCTTTCTTGCTGAAATTGTGGCGCAAAATCCCCAAACCATTTTGCAACTTGCTCAAATTGAGACACGAATTCATCTCGATTGCCGGTCTTAAGTAGTTGAAGCGCTTGACCATAGTTATCGAGATAATCACTAATGGCGACTTGGCTACCTTCTTGGGCAAAAATAATATCAGCATACAGCTTTGGATCTTGAGCAAACAAACGCCCCACCATAGCCAACTCTAAACGATAAATAGGCGAACTAAATTGTAAAAGCGTCTCAATATCGGCCTGCTCTTTACATAAGTTCAAACCATAAACAAAAGTTGAAAAGTGACGCATGGCTTGCACTAGTTGCATGGCTTTATCATGCTTTTGTGCATCTTCGTTAACAATGCGTGCACCCCAAATAATAATTTGATCGAGCAACCATTGATAAGCTTGGGGTTCACGGCCATCACACACCACCACAACCTGTTTTGCTAAACTGCCCACATCAGGGCCAAACATTGGGTGTAAACCCACTACAGGGCCATTGTGAGCTGCAAGCATGGCATTTAAAGGCTCAGTTTTAATTGAGGTCAAATCAGCAAGAATACAATCATCAGCTAAATTGTTTAATTGATTGCTTATCACCTCGCAAGTGACATTAATTGGCACGGTAACGATCACCATGCCAGCGCCATCAAATAACTCGTCTGCGCGATGCCAGTCGTTTTTATCAAGGCTTTTTACAGTATAGCCAGACAGCGTCAGCATTTGACTAAATAAACCACCAAGTTGGCCTTCACCACCAACAATGACTATATGACCAAGATCCGTTTTTACTTGCTTAAATCCGACATCTTTTTCATTCAAATAGGACTCACGCATTAAACGACGTAAAATATCTTCAATAAGTTGCGGTGAAACATCCATCTCACTGGCTTCTTTACGGCGTTTCGCCAACATTGACGCTTCACGCTGCGGTGCGTAAATCGGCACCCCAGCAGCATGCTTAACCGCCCCGACTTGAGCAACAAGATCTAATCGCTTACGTAATAAATGCAGTAGTTGCTGATCAACGCCGTCAATGAGCTCACGCAAATTGTCTAAATCTAAAGTGGTTTTTTCATTCATCGCTTAAATCCATCCATCGCCGCGTTTATGCTGCGAATCGATTAGGTAATACTGTTTTAAGTAAATTAGCATTGCTACGCAACAATGTCTCAGTAGTTTGCCAATTTATACAAGAATCGGTTACCGATACCCCATAAGCCAGTTCTGACAGAGGCTTATTGCTGGATTGATTACCTTCATTTAAGTGACTTTCAAGCATCACCCCAATAATTGAACGGTTACCTGCATGTATTTGTTTAAATACATCCTCGCAAACTAGTGTCTGTCTTGTATAGTCTTTTGATGAATTGCCATGACTACAATCAATAATCAATCTGGCATTTAATTTGGCTTGATGTAACTGCGCTTCACACTCTGCCACACTGTCAGCATCATAATTAGGTGTTTTGCCACCACGTAAAATCACATGGCCATCGGGGTTACCTGCAGTTTGCAGTAATGACACTTGCCCTTGCTGGTTAATACCCATAAAGCGGTGGCTGCTTGCCGCAGATTGCAGTGCATTAATCGCCACTCCAAGTTTACCGTCAGTGCCGTTTTTAAATCCTACTGGCATGGATAAGCCAGATGCCATTTCACGGTGAGTTTGCGACTCTGTGGTTCTGGCACCAATGGCCGACCAAGTCACCAGCTCTGACATATATTGTGGGCTAATGGGGTCTAACGCTTCTGTCGCTACCGGCAGCTCGAGCTCTGCAAGCCAAATCATCAACTCACGCGCCATTCTCAGTCCCTTTTCAACATCGAATGACTCGTCCATATCAGGATCGTTGATAAGGCCTTTCCAACCTACTGTCGTGCGTGGTTTTTCAAAGTACACCCGCATCAAGATATAAAACTCATCACTGAGATCATCATGTAATTTTTTAAGCTTTAGGGCGTATTCTTTGGCAGCATCGATATCGTGAATAGAACATGGGCCAGTAACGATTAATACTCGATTGTCACGTTTGTGGACAATATCGGCAACGGTTTTACGTGCGTCAAGAATGTACTGATAAGCGTGATCAGACAGTGGCAATGCTTTTTTTAATTCTGCTGGGGTGACCAGTACTTTCTCTGAACTAATATGAACGTTATTAATCGTATCTTGCTGCATGATATTTCTCACTTCTTAAAAAATTATTTCTGTCTTGGGGCTATCGCGTAAACCATGACTGCACTAACTGACCTTACCAAAAAAGTAACACCGTACCGCTACACCATTACAAGGTTAGGCTAACTATGCCTTGGATTAAGCCACTAATCAACCACTAAATTTAATTTTCTCCAAAAACACAAAAACCCGCCATAAAGGCGGGCTATTGTGCGAACACTGCATCTAATTTTTTTAAGCGGGTAACTAGTCTTACTTAGTTGCCAACTTTTCACGGATACGTGCAGATTTACCTGAACGATCACGTAAGTAGTAAAGCTTAGCACGACGAACACGACCGCGACGCTTAACTTCGATGCTAGCTACTAGTTTACTGTGCGTTTGGAAACCACGCTCAACACCTTCGCCATTAGAGATTTTACGTACTGTAAATGCAGAATGAAGACCACGGTTACGCTTAGCGATAACCACACCTTCAAACGCTTGAAGACGTTCTTTGTTGCCTTCAACTACACGTACCTTAACTACTACTGTATCACCAGCACCAAATTCAGGTACATCTGTTTTCATTTGCTCTTCGTTGAGCATTTTAATGATGTTGTTCATAACTTACTCCGTTCTAGAAATAACTGGGCTTATGACTACACAGGTTTGTCTAAATTTTTGACAAACTCCGCTAAAAGAGTCTTTTGTTCGCCAGTCAGAGCTAGATTTTCAAATAATTCTGGTCGTCTTAAAAAAGTCCTACCAAGACTTTGTTGCAACCGCCAGAGTCTAATTTTTTTGTGGTCACCGCTTAAAAGCACTGCTGGTACACCGACACCATCTAAAGTTTCAGGGCGTGTATAGTGTGGACAATCCAATAAGCCATCAGAGAAAGAGTCTTGCTCTGCTGACGCTTGCTTACCTAGTACACCAGGTACTAACCTTGCAACTGAATCAATTAAGGTCATCGCCGGTAATTCTCCGCCCGAAAGCACATAATCACCAATTGACCACTCTTCATCAATTTCAGATTGAATAATACGTTCGTCAACACCTTCGTATCGACCACATACCAACACTAAACTTGTTGATTTACTTAACTCAGAAACGCCTTGCTGATCCAGCTTACGTCCCTGAGGTGATAAATAAATCACCTTTGCACCGTCACCTGCCGCAGCTTTCGCTGCATGAATAGCATCGCGTAACGGTTGCACCATCATCAACATGCCTGGACCACCACCGTAAGGTCGGTCATCAACAGTGTTATGTCGATCATGGGTGAAATCACGAGGATTCCACGTTTGCAACTCTAACAGGCCGTTTTTAACGGCTCGACCCGTGACTCCAAAGTCTGTAACGGCACGAAACATCTCAGGAAACAGGGTTACTACCCCTAACCGCATATGATGTACCTCGACTTAAAAGTCTGGATCCCAATCCACTAATATCTGTTTGCTTTGCAAGTTCACCTCAAGGACGAACTGCTCAGGGACAAAGGGAATCATTCGTTCCGCTTTGCCAAAAGCATCTTTTACGTTAGCTTTAACAAGGAGTACGTCGTTCGATCCTGTTTCCACGATCTGTTCGACTTCACCCATGTTGTAACCTTTGGTGTTAGTCACAGTACAACCAATCAAATCTCGCCAGTAGAATTCATCTTCTGACAAGTTTTTCATTTGGTCTGACTGAATGGCAATCTCACAATTTGTAAGTGCTTGCGCATCCTCTCGTGTATTTACGCCTTCTAAGCAAGCCACGAGTGCTTTACCTTGAAAACGCCACTGAGAGACCTTAACCTCACGCCATTCACCTTGTTCTTTTATGTACCAAGGGGAATATTCAAAAATACCTTCAACAGAATCGGTATAAGAGGTGATTTTCATCCAACCTTTAATACCATGACTAGAACCTATTTTGCCTAGTACGATGGGTTGTTGATTACTACTCATCTTTATACCTTAACGCTATTAAGCAACAGCTTTACGAGCGTCTTTGATCAATTTTGCTACGCGATCTGAAGTTGCAGCACCAGTTGCAACCCAATGATCAACACGATCTAAATCTAAACGTAAAGTTTCTTCTTGACCTTTAGCTAAAGGGTTGAAAAAACCAACACGTTCGATGAAACGACCGTCACGTGCATTGCGGCTATCTGCTACAACGATACTGTAAAATGGACGCTTTTTTGCGCCGCCACGAGCTAAACGAATGGTAACCATGCGTTTTATTCCTCTAATGATTTGCTAGAAGCAAAAATAAAAAACTGGGACTCCGTGTTCGCGAAGGGCCCCAGTAGAAAGCCGGAAGATTTTACCTGACTTTTCAACTATTGCAACCAAATCCGACGATTTTTACATCGAAGGCTAATGCCTGCAATAGGTCAAAATAAATCTAACCGGCGGTATTTGAATAGATATCCATGAAAAACTTAGGCATTAACGTCCTGGAAACTTCATTCCCGGAGGCATCATACCGCCCATACTGCGCATCATTTTTTTCATGCCACCTTTACCTGACATTTTTTTCATCATTTTTTGCATTTGAGTAAACTGCTTCAAAAGACGATTAACATCCTGAATTTGAGTGCCAGAACCTAAGGCAATACGACGTTTTCGTGAACCTTTAATGATATCAGGACGCTTGCGCTCACCTGGTGTCATTGAATTAATAATAGCTTCCATTTGGCCGGTCATCTTGCCATCTTGAACTTGGGCTAACGCTTCGGGTGGTAATTGGCCTACACCTGGCAGCTTTTCAATCATGTTCATCATGCCGCCCATATTCTTCATTTGCAGCAGTTGTTCGCGAAAATCCTCTAAATCAAAGCCGCCACCTGATTTCACTTTTGAAGCAAGCTTCATGGCTTTGTCTTTATCAACGCCACGTTCTACTTCTTCAATGAGTGAAAGCACATCGCCCATACCAAGAATACGTGAAGCAATACGCTCAGGGTGGAATGGCTCAAGGGCATCAATTTTTTCACCGACACCTAAGAATTTAATCGGTTTTCCAGTAATATTACGAATCGATAACGCCGCGCCGCCACGTGCATCACCATCAATCTTTGTCAGGATCACACCGGTTAACGGTAATGCTTCATTAAATGATTTTGCAGTATTAGCTGCATCTTGGCCAGTCATAGCATCGACAACAAAGAGCGTCTCTACAGGATTAACGGCTGCATGAAGGTCTTTAATTTCATCCATCATCGCTTCATCAACATGCAAGCGACCTGCGGTATCGACAATCACAACATCAATGAACTTAAGCTTGGCATGGGCAATCGCGGCAGTAGCAATATCTACTGGCTTTTGGCTCACATCCGATGGGAAAAACTCAACTTCTACTTCGGTGGCTAAGGTTTCTAGCTGTTTGATCGCTGCAGGGCGATAAACATCGGCACTCACTACCAGTACTGATTTCTTTTCGCGTTCACGTAAAAATTTAGCCAGTTTGGCAACACTGGTGGTTTTACCCGCACCTTGTAAACCTGCCATCATTAATACTGCTGGCGGTTGACTAGCGAGGTCTAAGGCTTCATTGGCCTCACCCATTGCAATTTCAAGTTCATTTTGGACAATTTTAATGAATGCTTGTCCTGGACTTAAACTTTTTGACACCTCTTGACCAACAGCGCGTTCTTTTACACTGTTAACAAATTGGCGTACCACTGGCAAAGCAACATCAGCCTCAAGCAGCGCCATGCGCACTTCACGTAAGGTATCTTTAATGTTGTCTTCGGTTAAGCGACCACGACCACTAATATTCTTGAGGGTGCGTGACAGTCTGTCAGATAGATTCTCAAACATGCGCTGCTGTATACCTTAAACGATTCCATAATTGGCGCCCATTATACCCAAACTACTTCAAGATGCGACATCAGCCTGCGCTATCAGATTTGATATTCATCATCTTTCGTAAAGAATTTGCAGTTAAATGATGGAAACTGTTAAATTTTGAGTCTTAGGTCACTCCACTATTGGGGGGCGTTCGTGTTAATCTTAACTAACTAAAGATGTGCTGATTTTATATTGTAAAAAACAACGGCACTCATAACTTGATAGGTTTATTCCAGATGGTCATTTTCCCAGCTTCGGCGATGTTGTTTTATTGCATTGCACTTATTTTAGTGACAAGCCGACTTTTCCACGTAGAAGGTCCCAATCGCAAGCTCGTTGCTATCTTTGCATCCATTGCCGTTGTGCTTCATGGCATTGCATTATCACAAACCATTTTTACCGCTGATGGGCAAAACTTTAGTTTAACCAATGTGATTTCACTGGTTAATTGGATTATTGCCTTTAGCTTTACCATTATCATGCACCGCTTAAAAGTGATTGTTGTGGTGCCTGTGGTTTATGCTTGCTCAGTTATTTCGGTTGCTGTGCTGTGGCTCATCCCCCCTCAATACATCATCCACTTTGATGTTCACCCAGAAATCCTAGCACATATTGTATTATCGCTTATGGCCTACAGTGCCTTGATGATTGCAGCTTTGTACGCTATTCAGTTGTGGCTAATCCAAAATAAATTGAAAAACAAGAAAACCATGATGAGCCCCGGCATGCCGCCATTAATGACAGTTGAAAAACAGCTGTACCATTTGGTAACTATCGGAGTGATGCTACTAACATTATCACTGGCGACAGGGTTTATCTTCTTGGAAGATATGTTTGAAGATGGCAAAGGTCACAAGGCTATTTTATCAATTATGGCCTGGGTGGTTTACTGTGTGATGCTTTGGCAGCATTACAGCATCGGTTGTCGTGTTCGTACAGCTGTAATATATACCTTATCTGGGGCAACGTTACTTTCTCTGGCTTATTTTGGCGCACGAATCGTTACTGAAATTATTTTACGATAACCGTATATTTGGTTGAATAGTATGAACCAAGCTTGACACTCATGACGAATGATTGATACTCATCATTCGTCTTTTTTTTACTACAATAACTGGAGCCATTTTTGGACGCTATTTCTACCAGCGCACTCCTCTTCTCTCTGTTGGTGTTAATTTGTATCTCAGCCTATTTTTCGGGTAGTGAGACCGCCATGATGACCTTAAATCGCTATCGCTTACGTCATTTAGCAGCTAGCGGCCACAAAGGTGCTATTCGTGCACTAAAAATGTTAGAGCGACCCGACCGCTTAATCGGCCTGATTTTAATTGGTAATAATCTGGTTAATATCTTAGCCTCAGCTATAGCAACCATTATTGGCATGCGCTTATTTGGTGACATGGGCGTAGCTATTGCCACAGGTGTTTTGACTTTGGTGGTTCTCATCTTTGCCGAGGTCACCCCAAAAACCATTGCCGCCTTACACCCTGAACGTATTGCCTTTCCGTCAAGCTTGCTATTAAAAGCCTTACTGTCGATATTATGGCCGCTAGTTAAAGTAATTAACTTAATCACTTCTGGTTTTTTACGGGTATTAGGAATTAAAAATGTCAGTGTTAATGATGCCCTTAGCCAAGAAGAATTACGCACGGTTGTTCATGAAGCTGGGGCATTGATCCCGCAGCGACATCAAGAAATGCTTTTGTCGATTCTAGATTTAGAAAAAGTCACGGTTGAAGACATTATGATCCCGCGCTCAGACATTTATGCCATTAACGTTAATGACGAATTCAAACTGATTAATAAACAGGTGACTCAAAGCCCGCACACACGAGTGTTGGTGTATCGCGATAATATCGATGATGCCGTCGGTTTTATCCACCTGCGTGATGCCTTAAGACTGCAGTCAAAAGAAGAATTTAGTAAGTCGACATTATTAAGAGCCGTAAAAGAATTGTACTTCATTCCAGAAGGCACGCCGTTAACGGTACAACTGTCTAACTTTCAGCAGAATAAAGAACGTTTTGGCTTAGTAGTGGATGAATATGGTGATATTCAAGGTTTGGTGACGTTAGAAGATATTCTTGAAGAAATTGTCGGTGATTTCACCACTTCAATGATCACCACTGCCAGTGAAGATATTGATATTCAACAAGATGGCAGTTTCATTATCGAAGCCAGCATCACCATACGTGACTTAAATAAAGAAATGAAATGGGATTTTGCCATCGATGGACCTAAAACCTTAAATGGGTTGATCATCGAACACCTTGAAGAGATACCATCAGCCAGTACTCGCCTTAAAATAGGCCGCTATGACATTGAGGTTTTAGAGGTATCAGATAACATGATTAAAACGGTAAAAGTCATACCGGATGCTGCGCTTACTGAAGTTGAGCAGGATGACTAACATTAGTTAGTTTTAAGCTATTAAAAAGCTAAAAAGGCGCATTGAGCGCCTTTTTTAATACCAAAAATTCAATCAAACTTATGCGGTTTGACGCTTTTTAGCCTCTAACGCTCTGCGTTTATCCCGCGCTATTGGGGTGATTTCTTCTTCAAGTTCTTTGCCAAAGCCAAGCATAAAATACAACTCTGCCATTAAAAAAAACGGCCCTATCAAAAGTTGATTTAAATCGTCAATAAAAGCTGGTTTGGCTTTTTCGTATTTATGGCCGATAAACTGAATCGCCCAACCAACAACAAATACAGCAATGGCCACAAGCCAGCCCGCCCCATGCTGCGCTGCCAGCGTAGTGGTGATAAGCACTGGAACAATAAAAATCGTTAATCCTAACGCTAAACCTTTATGCAAGATGAAGTAGTAAATTAAAGTACCGATAGCAAACGCGGATGCCACATTCACATTGATATACAAATTTGGCAAAGACAGCAAATTCACCGGTATAAAATTTAACATCAAAAATACTGACCAGATAATCAGCGGTACGCCGATGAAATGGGTGCGAATATTATTCGGGTTTAAGTGCACACTTTTATAAGTTGCTAACTGCTCGACCGCTGATTTCATATCACCACCTTTAGTTGTTAGTTTTTTGTGAGTAATGGTTAACTCACGTTAACTTACCCTATCGATATCAGCAAACTCAAGTTTCGCCCTAAAAAGACTCAACCACAAAAAAGCGCATTAAGCGCCTTTAGATATTTAATATTAACAATTTCAGTCACTAAGACTCAATAATCACGGTTGCAACGGCATAATGTTGCTCATCAGCAATAGTAATATGGCCGCGGGTTGCGCCAAGTTGCTCAAGCCTTGCTAATGCACCATCAGTAAAGCTAATTAGTGGCGCACCATTGTCATCATTACTGATATGAATATGCTGAAATGAAACTCCGCGGCCAATACCAGTGCCTAAGGCTTTCGCTGCGGCTTCTTTTGCAGCAAAACGTTTTGCTAGGTATCGATGGGCTATTTTTGAAGATTGGTAAATTTCAAGCTCTGTAGGCGTGAGTACACGTTTAGCTAACTTATCCCCTAAACGGGCATATTGCAGCTCAATGCGGTTTATCTCAATAATGTCTGTACCAATACCCACAATGGCCATTATTCGCCTCTACGCCCTTCTAGCATTAATGTTTTCATATCTTTTACTGCAGTCGCTAAACCGTCAATGGCTGCTCTAGCGATAACAGCATGCCCAATATTTAACTCATACAACTCAGGGATAGCTGCAATAGCTTTGACGTTATGGTAATGCAATCCATGTCCTGCATTAACAATCAAGCCTTTACTGTGAGCATATTTGGCCATTTCAGTAATGCGCGCCAACTCTATAGCCTGCTCAGCATCCGTTTCAGCATCGGCATAACAACCGGTATGGATTTCAATATAAGGTGCGCCCGATGCTACAGCAGCATCTATTTGGCTTTTGTCGGCATCAATAAATAAAGATACCTTGATGCCTTCTGCAGCTAACGTCGTGACAGCTTGAGTGATTTTATCAAGTTGACCTGCCACATCTAAGCCACCTTCTGTGGTCAGCTCTTCACGCTTTTCTGGCACTAGGCAGGCATAGGCGGGCTTGACTTCACAGGCTATCGCAATCATTTCATCGGTAACGGCAAACTCAAAATTCATCCGCGTTTTAAGGGTTTTAGCCAACAAATACACATCACGGTCTTGAATATGGCGACGATCTTCTCGTAAATGAATAGTGATGCCATCTGCGCCAGCATGTTCTGCAACCGCTGCGGCATGGATAGGATCAGGGTAACTGGTTCCACGAGCTTGACGAAGAGTGGCAATGTGATCGATGTTAATTCCTAATAAAATTCCACTCATTGTGGCTCCTTAATTGGCAAAACTGACTCGCTAACTAGCAAATCTAAAAAGTAATATTACAAACTAGTGGGCCTATTCTAATGTAAACCACTGGCTGCTCATATATTAAAAAGTTATTGTTTAATAAATAACTTACGGCTAAGTAATGGCTTACCGCCTAATAGCGGCGTTAACAGATAGCGCATGAGCCCTTTGGCTTGATTTAGGTGCTCTGGGGTTAATTGTTTTTGCTTGAGCTGAATGAGCATCTCACCAGCGAGCAAGTTACGACTGCTTGTAAAATGCTCTGATGCGGCTTGATTTACGACAGCAAAACCGGCATCAGTAACAAAACGATAGCTGCAACCTGCCATGATCATCTCACCTAAGGTGTCGTAGTCCAGTGATGGCAAAGCACCTAATTCTAAAAGTAGCTCCATCTCAAAATAGCGTAAATGACTGGAACTAAATTGCTGCGCCAAGCCCATTAAACTGCGGTGATAATGCAGGAATAACCCTTCAGCATGTTGGCCTGAATTAAGTACCCTAACCAGCAGCTCATTAAGATACATAGCAGAATATAAACTTTCAGCTTTAAGGGGTAATGCCGGCGCTGCGGGTTCAACTTGGGTAATAAATTTAAGCGAAGAATCAGTAGAGCCTGATTTGCTATTGAACTGGAATATCAGCGGCTGAAATGGCTGAATGATACTTTTAAGGGATTTTTTTCCGCTACCTACTCTGACTAAGGCATCGACCCTTCCTACATCATCAACTAACAGGTTAACGATCACACTGGATTCTCTGTATGGTCGATGATGTAGTATGTACCCCCTTAACATAGCAGGGTTACACAGTCGCTAAAGTCGGTATTAAGTAAAGCATCGGCTTAGTCTTCACCATAGCCTAAGCTTCGTAAAGCACGTTCGTCATCTGCCCAGCCTGACTTAACCTTAACCCAAACTTCTAAGAAAACTTTATTATCAAACAAGGTTTCCATATCAAGTCGAGCTTGGGTGGCGATAGTGCGGATACGCTCACCTTTATTACCGATAACCATACGTTTTTGGCCCGTACGCTCGACCAAAATCAAAGCATTGATTTGATAAACGCCGTTTTCCATCATTTTGAACTGTTCAATCTCAACGGTGGCATCATAAGGCAATTCATCACCTAAGAAGCGCATTAGCTTTTCACGGACAATTTCTGATGCCATAAAGCGTTGCGAACGGTCAGTGACGTAATCTTCTGGGAAATAAAATCCAGCTTCAGGTAACGACTCACTGGCTAAATCTAAAATTCGTTGAATATTCGTGCCTTTAGTAGCCGAGATAGGCAGAATTTCATCAAATTTAAACTTAGCAGATAACTTTTCAAGATAAGGGAATAAAGACTCTTTATCTTTAATATTATCGACTTTATTGATAGCTAAAACCGTTTTACGCTGACCACTGCCTTGCTCTAATTTCTTGAGCACCATCTCATCATCTTCAGTCCACGTCATGCCATCAACCACAAACACAACCATGCAGACATCAGCAAGCGAACTTGCTGCAGCACGGTTCATGAGGCGGTTAATCGCACGCTTTTCTTCAATATGTAAGCCTGGAGTATCAACAAAAACAATTTGCCTAGCTTCATCGGTATGGATACCCATAATGCGATGACGAGTGGTTTGCGGTTTTTTAGAGGTAATACTGACCTTCTGCCCAAGTAACTTGTTCAGTAAGGTCGATTTACCCACATTAGGGCGGCCGACAATAGCAACCATGCCACAATAGGTGATCTCGTATTTTGCTGTAGCGGCTGGCGCAGCGCCATTCATCCTTGCCAATAATTCATCTAAACTCGGCTCAACTGGTGAGTTCTCTGGCAAGTCTGTTTTTTTGGTCATTTATTAATAAGCTCCAATACCTGAGCGGCAGCTAGCTGCTCAGCTTTTCTTCTTGAAGTACTGACGCCTGTCACTACTTTATTGATTTCTGCTACGCGACATTCAACTGTAAATGTCTGGTCATGGGCCTCACCTTTTACATCAACAACATGGTATTCAGGTAAGGGCTTTTTATAACCTTGCAGATATTCTTGTAAAATCGTTTTCGGATCTTTTTGATTGATGCCAGGTTTGATTTCAGCCAAACGCTGCTGGTACCAGGTCAGTAATAACTTACGACAGGTCTCTATGTCAGCATCTAAATAAATCGCCCCGATAATTGCTTCAACCGCATCAGCTAAAATAGACTCACGTCTAAATCCACCACTTTTAAGCTCGCCAGGGCCTAAGTAGAGGTAATCGCCTAGCTTAAATTCTTTTGCGATAACCGTTAAGGTTTCACCTTTGACTAAGGTGGAACGCATACGGCTTAAATCACCTTCAGTAGCCTTAGGGAACTGATGATAAAGGGCATCAGAAATAATGATTGATAAAATCGAGTCACCTAGAAACTCTAGGCGCTCATTATGTTTTGATGCAGCACTACGATGAGTTAATGCCTGAGTTAATAAATCAACATTAGTAAACTCATAACCCAGCGTACGACACAGTCGCGGTAAGTTTTTAATTGGTTCCATTACTTGATCGCACCTACTCTGTCAAAACGCACCCCGGTTGGTACCCATGTTGGTAACCAACTACTTGCAGGTCGTTCAAATTCAAAACTAATCCAAATCGCTACCGCTTTACCTACTAAGTTAGCTTCAGGGACAAAGCCCCAAAAGCGGCTATCAGTGCTGTTGTCACGGTTATCACCAATGGCAAAGTACTGACCTTCTGGCACAATAAATTCACCCACTGCCGTACCCGGTTGCTCAAAGAAATGTGAGCTAAAATCAGGGCGAGATGGGTTGATTAAAATATCATGTTCTACATCAGTTAACTGCTCGGTATAGCGAGATAACGACACACCTTCATGGGTAAACTCACCACGATTAACTGGCGTTAGCTTAATTGCTTTTGCTGGCGGACAATTTGTTGCTGCATCACATTTAGGCTGAATAAGAAATTGCTTATTTTGGTAAATAATACGGTCACCGGGTAAACCAACCACTCTTTTAATATAGTCTATTTCAGGCTGCTGAGGATATTTGAACACAAACACATCGCCACGCTCAGGCTCACCTGTTTCAATTAGCTTGCTGCGAAAGACGGGGTCACGTAAACCATAACTGAATTTTTCTACCAGAATAAAATCACCTACCAGTAAAGTCGGTTTCATTGAGCCCGATGGTATTTGAAATGGCTCATAAATAAATGAACGCAATATCAATACAAATGCGATAACCGGAAAAATTGAATGGGCAAATTCAACCAAGGTTGATTCACGCGTAATGCTGTATTTTGCATCATCACTCAAATCAGGTTGCTTTGCTTCTGCAAGGGCTAAGCTTTCACGACGTTTAGGGGCAAATATCGTTGCATCGATTAACCAAATTAACCCACTCACAAGGGTTATTATGGTTAAAATAAGAGAAAAATGGGCTGCCATTGAAATTTAAGCTCCTGCCTTTAACACTTTCAAATAATAGTTTAATGAATAAACCGCTGAATAATGAGTATCCTATGGAATACATCGTTAAGCACTAACTGTAATGTTACAAATTATACGAATAAACCGTTGTTGCAAAATTAACTTTTGCTAATGACAACGCCGCAAACTGCGGCGTTATCTGAACTCTAATGAAACCTATGCAGGATTAATCATTAAGTTTCAATACAGCTAAGAACGCTTCTTGAGGCACTTCAACGTTACCGACTTGCTTCATGCGCTTCTTACCTTCTTTTTGCTTATTTAGTAGTTTCTTCTTACGCGAGACATCACCACCATAACATTTAGCGGTAACGTCTTTACGCATTGCTTTAATGTTTGAGCGGGCAATAATCTGACTACCCACCGCAGCTTGAATCGCGATATCAAACATCTGTCTTGGGATCAGCTCTTTCATTTTATCAACTAAAGCTAAGCCGCGATGACGAATGTTTGAACGATGAATAACCATTGCTAGCGCATCAACTCTGTCACCATTGATCAAGATATCTAAACGCACCATATCCGCTTCTTCAAAACGAATAAAGTTATACTCTAATGAGGCATAACCACGACTGGTTGATTTCAATCTATCAAAGAAATCCATGACGACTTCAGCCATTGGCAATTCGTAAGTCACAGAAACTTGATTACCGTGATAAACCATATTGGTTTGTACGCCACGCTTCTCGACACATAAAGTGATAACGTTACCCAAGTACTCTTTAGGCACCAACATGTTTGCTTCAACAATAGGTTCACGGATCATGTCGATGTTATTGATTGGCGGTAAATCTGATGGGTTATCTACATACACCACCTCACCATTGTTCAATTGAACTTCATAAACAACCGTCGGTGCTGTGGTAATCAAATCAAGGTTGTATTCACGCTCAAGACGCTCTTGAATGATTTCCATGTGCAATAAGCCAAGGTAACCAATACGGAAACCAAAACCTAATGCTGAAGATGATTCAGGCTCGAAAAACAGCGATGCATCGTTCAAGCTTAGCTTGTTTAATGCTTCACGGAAGCTTTCAAACTCATCTGTCGAAATTGGGAATACACCGGCATAAACTTGCGGTGTAACCTTTTTAAACCCAGGTAAAGGCTCTTCGGCACCATGTTTAGCGTGAGTTAAGGTATCACCTACTGGTGCGCCGTGAATTTCTTTAATGCCCGAAATAACAAAGCCAACTTCACCGGCTTTAAGTTCAGGTGTATCTGTTTGTTTAGGCGTAAAGATACCAACACGGTCAGCATTGTAGTTTTGACCGGTAGACATAACTTTAAACTTGTCACCTTTTTTCAAGACGCCATGCTTAATACGTACTAACGAGACAACACCAAGGTAACTATCAAACCATGAATCAATAATCAGCGCTTGAAGTGGTGCATCGATATCACCTTCTGGTGGTGGGATATCCGATACGATGACTTCTAGTACATCTTTAATACCGATACCCGTTTTAGCTGAGCAGCGCACAGCTTCCATAGCATCGATACCAACAATATCTTCGATTTCTGCAGCGACACGCTCAGGATCGGCTTGAGGTAAATCGATTTTATTTAAAATCGGTACCACATCAAGATCCATTTCTAAGGCGGTGTAACAGTTTGCAAGTGTCTGTGCTTCAACGCCTTGACCGGCATCAACTACTAGCAATGCACCTTCACACGCAGCAAGTGAACGGGATACTTCATAAGAGAAGTCAACGTGGCCGGGTGTATCAATGAAGTTCAGCTGATAAGTTTCACCATCATCGGCTTTATAGTCGAGGGTAACACTCTGCGCTTTAATGGTAATGCCGCGCTCACGTTCGATATCCATAGAATCGAGAACTTGAACGTCCATTTCACGGTCTGATAAACCACCACAAAATTGGATAAGGCGATCAGACAATGTTGATTTGCCATGGTCGATATGGGCAATAATTGAGAAGTTTCTAATGTGTTTCATGTGGGTGAAATGGCTACTACTAAAATGGTGGATATAATGAGGTCGAATTGTACCTGATAAAGGGGTTAATACCAATCACAATCAATAACTGGACAAAAAACAATAATAAAATCGCCCTTCATATCTGATAAATAATGCTATCTACCCCCGCGAAAGGCTGATCCCTTGGCCTAAATACGCTGTAATGATGGGCGTCGAGGCTTTTTCAAGCGTTAGCGCTTTGCTTTTACCGGCTTTCCAAGCCATGAAACTGCCTATCGCTGCAAGCATCATTGCGCCATGGTCAGTGTTGATATCCAAAAGACCAGCTAAGCCCTGCCCCATAATAGCGCCTAAAAATAACCCAACTAAAGGAGTGATATAAACCAGCATTGCTGCTTTTAATATCACGGATTCAGGCAGAGCAAGTTTCAGTAAATCACCCGCTTCGCAGGCTTGTTCTGCCATCAGAGAGAATTGCTGCTTTTTAATCGAAAAGGCTTTAGCAACCGTTGAGGTGCCACAATTGTCACTGCTTGAACAATGATTACAAGCACTCTTAAGTTCAATCTCAACGGTGACCCACCCTTTGGGATCGTAAGCGATTACCGTCGCCACCTCCTCCAACATCGATTGCGATAATGCTGGAGGTGATTGAGGTTTTTGCGCTGATGTTGAGTCTACTTGTTGAGTCATAGCGAAAGGCGCCCTGTAGGTTAAGTGCTAGTGATTCTAGCACTTATTTTAACGCTTGTTTTATGGCCAGTTACTTTAATACTCGTTATTTCAAGACCATTTATTTCAAGAATCTTTATTTCAACACTAGGCTTTTAGCAATACGATTAAGCGTATCTGCAGGCACTTTACCCACAGCAACTACTTCAACATTGCCCACTTGCTCAACCACCATTGAAAGGCCGTTGCGGGTAATTAGCTCATCAGGCATTGGACTATCACCCATTCTGGCCACATACACTGAAATGTTAACTAAGCCATCGGTTAAAGCGATATATTCAACTGATTCATCACTGCCAAGTAAGCGGTGATGATCTTTTACTACTAAATGAAACCCTGCAGGTAACCAAGTAAATTGCCAATTCTGTCCTTCAATCCGTTCAGCTGGGTTCATCACAGGCGGCAGTTCTTGCTTTTCAGCTTCGACTAAAATGCTCGCTGGCTCACCAAGCTCTATTAGCTCAATGACCATCATTTGCTCAATAAGCTGTTTGTCTTGGTTAATCATGTCATAACGCAGTGGTAAATGGGTTTCCATGTCCACCCAAACTTGTGACATAAAGCGGTGTTCATCAACCGGAATAATGCGGATCATTTGCCCAGGGCGCCCAGCTATACGGCTTCTTCCACCTAAAACAAATTGATACCCCTGCTCTAAAGAATTGATATTAGATGCAAAAATAGCAGGCCAAAGACCTTGAATACGGGGAGCGCTGATGCTGTATGCCGGTTGGTCATGCTCAATAAATGTTACCGTATCAGCAACTCTGACCGCATTTTTAGGGGGGCCATTGAGGTACTCTAGAAAAGCGACTTCTTTATCATTGACCGTACCATGCAGATAAACCAGTGGTCGTATGTGGTCGGCTTGCAGTTGAATAATAGAAGATTTGAATTGTTTGGTTTGTAATGCTTGGCTCATACTTTCAAGCCAAGCTTTCGCTGATTTTTCTTCTTCGGCAATACTAGGGAAAGCCAATACAGCAAGTACTAACAGGATTAGACGCAAGCTAACTCCGAATTAATGATTAAAATCGTTTAGTTCAATTTCGCTATTGTTGTCCACAACCGCACCTGAATTCAACCTTTGTTGTAGCATATGGTCTTGGATATAAGAATTTATACGGCGACGTTGCTCAACCATATTATCGTTACTGATATTAGATTGATTTTGTACAGCCCCAGTTTGGAGACTAACAGGTGACGCAGTCCCAATTAAAGGACGAGTATTTAACACAGGTAATGGTGAGTCGACACTTGGGTCTTGCTCATAATTTTGCACACCAACAATTGCTACCATAGCCACAGTTGCAGCAATTGCATATTGACCAAACTGTTTGAAAAACGGTACCACATTATCTTTCTTAGTCTCGTTCACGGTTTCAGTATCATGTACTGAAGTTGTTTGAGTCTGAGGTGCAATAATGGCTGGCTCTAATTCTATTGCCGCTGCAATATTAGCAGAAAGATCCAAATCAATTGTCTGTGGTAACTCGCCGCGCATTGCATCGCCTATCATGTGATAGTTTTGCCATTTGCTATGTGAGCCTTCGTCTGCTGACAATTCCGCTAATGTTTTTGCATCAACTTCGCCGTCAACTGCTGATGAAACCCATTCTTGACCTGATTTAAGCATTTTTCACCCATGTCATAAAGACTGTTACTGTTCCAGCAAAGGCTGGAGTTTTTTATCGATTGATTCCCGTGCGCGGAAGATCCTTGATCTCACCGTCCCAACAGGACAATCCATGATATTGGCAATATCCTCGTAACTCATACCATCGAGTTCTCGTAATGATATTGCAATTTTCAATTCTTCTGGCAACGTTTCTAACGTTTCAAAAATCACCCGATTAATTTCATCTGATAACACCAAGCGTTCTGGTGAAGCAAATTCCTTTAATGCATCGCTGCCTTCGTAGTATTCAGCTTCTTCGGCGTCAACACTGTTAGCCGGTGTTTTTCTGCTCTGAGAAACCAAATGATTTTTTGCAGTGTTTACTGCAATGCGGTAAAGCCAAGTATAAAAAGCACTTTCACCCCGAAAGTTGGGTAATGCACGGTAAGCTTTAATAAAGGCTTCTTGTGCAACATCTGCTATGTCCGCTTGGTTTCGTATGTATCTCGAAATTAAGCTCATTACCTTATTTTGGTATTTTTGGACTAGCAAATTGAAGGCGTTTTTATCACCACGCTGAACACGTTCAACTAACTGTTGATCACTTATTTGTCCACTCATCCGAGCCGACTACTCCTAAATCTATAATACTGATTTCTCAGTCGCTCGAATCATATTCACATTAAAGTAGACTCGCATGCTTTGAAAAAGTTCGATATTGAATGAAAAAAAATTAATTTAATTAAAAAATTAGCGATTACCCCATCTAATAGTAATGTCTAAGTACCCAAAAAAGCGTAATTGATTTACCATTGAGGAACATATTAAGTACTCCATGATACCTTATGAAACAAGCAGTTGAACACCAGTCTGATATTTTGGTTATAGGTAGCGGTGCAGCAGGATTAACACTTGCCCTGCATCTAGCTGAAAAGTCTAAAGTTATTTTACTTTCTAAAGGCCCTTTGGCGGAAGGTTCGACTTATTATGCCCAAGGTGGAATCGCATCTGTATTCGATGAATCGGACACTATTGAATCACATGTTAACGACACGCTCATTGCTGGCGCAGGACTTTGTGACAAAGAAGTGGTGACTTACACGGCTGAAAATGCCAAAAAGTCGATGCAATGGTTAATTCAATGCGGTGTGGCATTTGATAAAGAAGAAACTGACGGCGATCAAAGCGCAGCACCTTATCATTTGACCCGTGAAGGTGGTCACAGCCATCGACGTATTTTGCACTCTGCCGATGCAACCGGTAAAGCAGTACAATCAACCTTGCAAGAACGCGCAATCGCGCACCCGAATATTAAAGTACTTGAGCGATATAACGCCATTGACCTAATCACCACTCGCAAATTAAACCGCCCCGGTAATCGTGTAGTGGGTGCTTATATTTGGAACCGCGATGCTGAGCACGTTGAAACGGTAACAGCCAAATTTGTTGCTATCGCGACAGGTGGCTGTTCAAAGGTATATCAATATACTTCTAATCCGGATATTGCTAGTGGTGACGGAATCGCCATGGCTTGGCGAGCGGGTTGCCGTATTGCCAACATGGAGTTTAATCAATTTCATCCAACTTGCTTGTATCATGCTGATGCTAGAAATTATCTGCTCACTGAAGCATTACGTGGTGAGGGCGCATATTTAAAACGACCTGATGGTAGCCGTTTTATGCCTGAATTTGATGAACGCGCGGAACTTGCTCCCCGTGATATTGTGGCAAGGGCAATCGATTATGAAATGAAGCGCTTGGGTGCTGATTGTCTGTATTTAGATATCAGCCATAAACCCGCTGAATTTGTCATCAAACATTTTCCCACGATTTACAGTCGCTGTTTAGAATTTGGTATTGATATCACCACCGATCCCATCCCTGTGGTGCCTGCAGCCCATTACACCTGCGGCGGCGTCATGACAGATTTGCATGGTCAAACTGATATCAATGGCCTATATGCCATTGGTGAAGTAGCCTACACCGGCTTACATGGTGCCAACCGACTGGCCAGTAACTCCTTATTAGAGTGCTTGGTTTTTGCTAGAGCTGCTGCTCAAGATATTGAAAGCTTGCTTGAAAAAGTGCCGACACCCGGGCCTATGCCACTCTGGGATGAAAGTCAGGTTAGTAACTCAGATGAAGAAGTGGTCATTGCCCATAACTGGCATGAACTGCGTTTATTCATGTGGGATTATGTAGGAATTGTTAGAACCGATAAACGCTTGGAGCGCGCGCTACGCCGCTGCGCATTGTTACAACAAGAAATTCAAGAATATTATAGTAACTTCAGAGTCAGTAACAATTTACTGGAATTGAGAAACTTGGTTCAAGTAGCTGAGTTAATCATTCGCTGCGCCATGGAAAGAAAAGAAAGTCGTGGCCTACACTATAATGCCGATTACCCAGAGCAAGTCGATAATCCAAAGCCAACTATTTTACAACCTGAACGATAGCGTTAAGATTATTAACGCTTTTGATATGCGATTAATTGACGACACAGGTTTCGGTAACTGCTGTCGTCAAGCATGTCGCTCCAGACAATTAATAACTGCCTTTTTCCCCGAGTTGCAACTCCCCGCTCATCTAAAACGTCAAGTTCAATAAACATCACTGCAGCAAATACAGTGACTATTGAACTGCGCCATAATTGAAATTCTTGCCCTTGGGATAACTTACCTTTACTTGCATCAAGTAAAGAAAATTGGCAACGCCAATGCCTTAACGCCAACAGATGAGCGACAAAAAAAGCCAGATACGAGATAAGAATAAAATAGAATGCCAGTTGATAAGCCCAGTGGCGATAATCTGGCCAAAGAATAAAGCTGCTTAAACACACACAGAGCAATACAATATGTGATAAAAATTGATTAAATGAAGCGCTTAAGCTGAAATGCATCAGTTAAGCACCTTCATCTTTTGCAGTAAGCTCATATCGCTATAAACTAGCTTATGGTTGAGGGCGACCACGAACCGTAACTATCATCTCAGCCATAGCAGCATCAGGGCAAACTTCATGCCCCATAAACCAAGCAAATAACTCAGGGTCTTCACAGGCTAATAAATCAATGAAGGTTTGCTTATCTTTATCAGCTAAAGCTTGGTAATGTTGCTCTACAAAAGGTTGAAAAAGAACATCTAACTCAAGCATCCCTCTTCGACAAGCCCAGCGCACTCTTGCTATATTCATTAATTCCAATGTACTTCTCCTAACATCTCTTCGGATACTTTATAGATGTTGCAAACTTCGATGCTCAACATCTTGAACTTGTGGATCAACACCAGCAAACAAATCATTAAAGTCTGTTTCTAACAAGCGTTGAACCGCAGGGTGTTGAATCATCCTCTCAGCAAACATGACATGATACTCTTCTTTAATATCAGTGGTTTCACCCAGTAATACCATGCCTTGAGAGAGTATATCATGACGATAAATAGAGGGAGCAACAAATATACCGCGCTTAAACAAACCAAATGCTTTCATCATAGCCGCATCATCAAACTCACCTAAAATACTCACATTAAGATTTTTTTCAGCAAACCAGCGATGTAACTGTTGCCCAAGGGAAGTACGCTTGCCTGGGATCAGTAATTTCTCTTGCTCAAGACATGCTGGAAAGTCAGCAGAGGGCTTTGATGAAGAGAAAAAGCTAATACCGCACTCGCCTAACTTTTTGGATAAGATTTCAGGGTATTTAAGTGATACGCCAGCACAATCAGATAAAATCATATCTAATTTATGTTCACGTAACCTTGCTATCAGGCTTTCATGGGTTGATTCATAACAGCTCAAATGCATTGAACCGTCACTTGGGATCACTGTCAGTAAAACGCGACTGGCTAAGGCTTTAGACAGGGCATCAGCAATACCCACTTCAAATAACACTGAGTCATCTTTTTGATAAGAGAGTAAATCGATCATTTCGTAGCTTAGACTAAACATCTTATCAGCATAACGAAATACGATTTCACCAAGTTCGGTGGATTCAAGGTTGCGGCCGACACGTTTAAATAGACTGCCATTGAGGCGTTCTTCTAAAGCGCGAATTTGACCTGTGATAGTTTGCGGGGCTAAACATAAAGCGACGGCAGCCTTGGCTACCGTCCCTTTCTTTCTAACCATCCAAAAATAATATAGATGGTTATAATTTAAATGTTGCATTCATATAAGCCAGCTAATGAAAGATGACTTATTTTAGTCTCTGGCAGTTCAACAAGCTATCAATTAATATCGACAACTCATTTAGGTCATTGATGTTTTTATTGGCCGTTTGTTCTTGAATGGCCAAAACAATATCTGCCTTGTCAGGGACTCTTTCTGCACAAAAACTGCGGTTAGCCTCTTGATAGCGTTTACCTGCGCGGTATTTAAGCGCTCGAGACTCATAGCCACTATCAGCGTCTAATCGGCTAGCAGAAGCGTCGTCGTGGTACATCAATGCACCATCAACCACACCATCTAAGTAACTTTTACACTCGCTTGATTCAACATCCTTTTGACAAACATTGAATGACGTTGCTTGGGCAGGAACAACGGCCCCAATAGCAAAGGCTAACATTAGCAGTTTAAGTTTCATTTAATCACTCCAGCTTATTTTGCTTCAGTTTTAGGAAGCACCTTGTTTAACCAGAAATAACCCACTAATGCAGCTAGCATTGAACCGGTTAAAATACCTAATCTTGCAAAATCACCATATTGATCAGGTGCACCATCAAAGGCAAGCGACGAAATAAATACTGACATAGTGAAACCAATACCAGTCATCACTGCCACAGGGATAATTTGACTCCAGCCAATTCCTGGTGGTAATTCAGCTAATTTTAGTTTTACCGCAACATAACTAAACAGTAATACACCTACAGGCTTACCTAATAGTAGGCCTAAGATAATACCGATAGTTACTGGCTCAACTAACGAGGTTACGCTCATACCTGCAAGTGATAAGCCTGCATTGGCAAAGGCGAATACGGGTAGAATGAAGAAGGTGCTCCAAGGGTGTAGGCTATGCTCTAAATGCTCAGATGGTGATGAGCCGTCTTTAGCGCGCAATGGAATACAGAACGCAATAATCACACCTGCTAATGTGGCATGTACGCCAGATTTAAGCACTGCAACCCATAAGATCAGACCAAGTAAACCGTAAGGGATCAGTGAGCTGACACCTTTGCGGTTCAGAGCAACCATTAATACAATTGAAATAGCTGCAACAATCAAGCTTACCATCGATAAATCAGCACTGTAAAATAGTGCGATAATGACGATTACGCCCAAGTCATCGATAATGGCTAATGCAAGTAAAAAGACTTTCAATGCCACCGGAACACGGCTACCAAGTAGCGCCATGATACCGAGTGCAAAGGCAATATCAGTCGCAGCTGGAATTGCCCAGCCCACTTGAGTCACAGGATCTGAGTAGTTGAACGCTAAATAAAATAACGCTGGGAACAACATACCACCAATAGCAGCAAAGGTAGGTAATGATGCTTTTGAAACGCTTGAAAGCGCACCTTCTAGCAGTTCACGTTTAACTTCTAAACCAATTAGTAGGAAGAATAACGCCATAAGACCATCATTAATCCACAACAGTAATGGCTTATCTATATCCAGTGAACCGATACGTACTTGGACTTCTGTATCAAGAAAACCACTGTATAAACCCGCTAATGGCGAATTTGCCATTAACATCGCCAGCACTACAGAGATCATCAAAATGATACCCCCTGCAGATTCTTGACTTAAGAAATTCTTAATTGCACGTTCCATAATTTTCTCCACAAAAAACAATTAATTCGAGTCTAGCGGAATTATTCAAACAATCATAATCGTTAGTTTGGGTCTTATATGTCGGGATTTCCGAGGTATTAAACAAAATAACACGAACAAGATCACATTTAAGTGTATTAACGTGAGCCCAAATTGCCAACATATCGCTTTTTTAAGCTAATCAATTACCAACAAGCTTCTTGAAAAAAATATCAACTGCTGAATAAAAATACAATCAGCTAAATTAATTAATCTTTTATTTACAATACTCTGCAAAATTATTATCACAAGCATTATTAACTAACATTGTCTTTTTAGTCTTAAAAAGCAACTTAGCAATGAGGCTGTTTTGCATACACTGTCCCCATAAGATCATTAAAGGTTAGCTGTTATTTTCATTATCGGGTTTAAAAATCGTCGATACTTTACGCAGTAGAAGACAATGGCTTTGGTTTAGATGTAAACCAAAGCCATTGGGTGAAATGATGGCTGAAATGTGATTTATACGGAGAAGGGATACTTAATTGCTTCGTGATGTTGGTAACCAATCACTTCAAAGTCATCCATGGTGACCCAAGTTTCCAAGTCACGTAAACTTTTTATATCAGGATTAATATTCAACTGTGGCGATGGGAATGGATCACGGACAAGTTGCTCAGTTTTCATCAATTCAAGTTGATCTTCATAAATGTGCGCATTAATGATCTTGTGATAAGCCAGACCTGGCTTATTTCCAGTGATCTGCGCCATTAGTGCTAAAAAGGTGTACACCTGAATTTGATTAAAGTTAAGCCCCAAAGGCACATCACATGAACGCTGATAGCTTGTTAGGTAAAGGGTATCACCGAGAAGCGAAAAAGTATGAGTATGCATACAAGGTCTTAAGCAGCCCATGTCAAACTCACCAGGATTATAGAAAGTGATAATCTCACCACGATCGTCAACCCCTTTAGATAAGTTATCGACAATTTTAGCAAGCTGATCAACGCTTCCACCACAAGGTTTTTGCCAGCGTCTTCCTTGCACTCCGTATACTCGGCCCATATCATCCTCACCTTTGCGGTGTGGATTGTTTAACCAACTTTGGTTGTCATTGGCGTTCATATCCCAGGTTTTAGTGCCGATGGCGCGAAAATCTGCGGCATTATCGTAACCACGAATGTAGCCAATAAGCTCAGCAATTGCAGCCTTCCAGAAGCTTTTACGAGTCGTAATAATGGGAAATTGATTATTGGCAACATCGTATTGTAAATCTGCATTGATCACCGTTAAACAGCGCTTACCTGTACGTTTATTTTCAATCCAGTGGCCGTTTTCAACGATGTGGTTGCAGAGATCTAAATACTGACGCATTTTATTGTCCTATTATTAAAACGTTTATTATTTGCAGAATATTAATTGTCAAAACTCGTGGCTAGTGTAATTTTTTTAAGCAGAAAGCGCGAGCTTTAAACCTATTACCATCAGCAAAACTGCGAATATCTTTTTCAGTATCGGCGTTGGCCAAATACTGGCGGCCTTTACCCCTAAAGGTGCAATAAGCATAGAGGTAATGATGATCCCCACTAATGCGGGAATATAAATATAACCGACTGTCCAAGTGGGTAAGTCAGTGGCATTTAATCCGGCAATAACATAGCCCGCAGTACCCGCTATCGCGATTAAAAAACCTGTTACCGACGCAAAGCCAACCGCTTGACGCATTTGTAAACCGCAATAGCACAAGAAAGGCACAAGCAGTACCCCGCCGCCAATGCCCATTAAGCCGGCAACAACAGCTATTAGCATTGAAACGATAAACATCAGCTTAAAACTTGGCACTTTCGCTACGGCTTTGGGTTTTAATGGAAATGCCATTTGTATTGCCATCACTGTGACAAATATCGAGAAAGCCTGCTGTAATACATTGGCTGCTATTTGTTCTGAGATAAAAGCCGATGCTAACGCACCAACCACAATACCCGGCAACATGGGCTTAAAAAGCTCCCAAGGGATATTACCGTGTCTATGATGGGCAATAGCAGAGCTAAACGAGGTCATAATAATTGAGGCTAACGAGGTGGCAATGGCTACATGGGTGAGTTGGCTGGACTCTATGCCTATCCTGGGCAGTAAATAAATCAGTGCCGGTACAATAATAAGCCCGCCACCTATGCCTAACAAACCAGCAAAAAATCCAACCACTGCGCCTAATAACAAGCAAAGTGAAAAAACTAACAATATATTGTCCAACGTACAGCCCTAACAATGAAAAATGTGTAAATTGACTTAGCCAAGTTGCTTTTATCAACTTGTTTAATTAACTAACTTTGCTTCAGTATTTTTATTTCAACTTGCAGATTTTAAATTGCTGATTTGAAATTACTGCAATAAGCGTCACGTTGGCCTGTCATTAGTCTAAAATCGACAGCAAATTACGCTGTTGCAAATATTGATTCAATAATTGCCTGACTTGCTCACCATTAGACAAGCTTAATACCTGGTCTAGTAATCGCTCAAGTTCAGCTTTGTTAATCCGTCTAAGTAGATAGTTTATCCGCGCAATACTGCCTTGGTTCATACTGAGTTTTTCGTAGCCCATAGCCACTAACAATAAGGCGCCCATGGGCTCGCCAGCAAGTTCACCGCAAATACTGGCATCAAGCTGAAAACGGTTACAGTCAGTAATAGTCCATTTTAGCGCCCTTAATACGCCAGGGTGAAAACTATCAAATAATGAACTGACACTGGGGTTATTTCTATCCACCGCAAGCAAATACTGGGTTAAGTCATTACTACCTACAGAAACAAAATCAACTCTTTTAGCCACATCTTCTAATTGGAAAAGCAAAGATGGGACTTCAAGCATTACCCCTATTTTAGGTTTGGGTATTTCTCTTGCGAGCTCTTCAGTCAGCTCTGAATATGCCTGTTCTAGGTAAAGTAATGTTCGATCGATTTCGTCTAAATTACTGACCATAGGCAACAATATCTGCAATTGTGAAGAGTCAGCATTGGCTGTCAACATCGCGCGTAATTGCATTAAAAACAGTTCTGGATGATCTAAAGATAAGCGGATGCCACGCCAGCCTAAAAAAGGATTATCTTCTGTGATAGGAAAATAAGGCAATGGTTTATCACCGCCCACATCAAGGGTGCGCATCACCACAGGTCTGTCTCGCGCTGCCGATAGCACTTGTTTATAAACTTGAACTTGCTCAAGTTCACTGGGAAAGCGTTGATGCAGCATAAAGGGAATTTCAGTGCGGTACAGTCCAATACCATCAGCGCCTTCTGCCATATCGGTGCTTAAACCACTTAATAAACCGGCATTCAAATAAAGCTGTATTCTTTGACCGTCTAAGGTTTCAGCGGGTAAGGATATTTCAGCAGAAAATTGTCGTTGCTGGGCTTTACTCTCAGAAATTAAGCAAAGATATTCATGAATAATGGCATCAGATGGCGAAATTAATAATTGGCCGCTATTGGCATTTAGCACTAACTTTTTGTTGTCAACATCTGCAGATAAAACCTGATCAACACCAACAATTGCTGGCACACCCAAGGCTCTTGCCAATATTGCTGCGTGGGCATTTACCCCGCCAAGTTCTGTGACTATTCCTGCAAGTTTTCCTCGAGGAAACTCTGCTAATAATGTGGCATCAACCTCTTTCGCCACCAGTATGACCGGTTTATCAGGTGCGAGTTCTAATTTGTCTGGTTCGATTAATTGGCGTAAAACTTTTTGGCCTAATTCACGAATATCACTGGCCCGCTCTTTTAAATACGGGTCTTCCATCGCGATAAACTGCTCAATATAGCGTTTAGACACCCGGCTAACGGCAGATTCGGCTTGCCAACCTAAATTCACTTCCCGTAGATACTCGCCACCAAGACTGGCTTCACCTAACAGTAATTGTAAAGCAGAAAAAATAGAGGCAACATCATCTACATTTTCACGATCAAAACGTTGGGATAAAGTGCTGATAATATCACTACAGCGTTGCATAGCAGCTTTTAGACGCTGAATTTCTGTTGCTAAGTCTGTGGCTTGTTCTTCGGGCTGATCGAGAGAGATAGCACCACCAAGCACAAAGCCATCAGCAATGGCGATACCTTTTGACGCTGAAGTACCTTTGAAGACGACTTGTTGTTGAACATTACTGATCGCAGCTTTGTTTTTCAAATTACGTACCACAACCGCTAGTTGGGCCGCCAAAGTCATCAAAAAGGCTTCTTCATTTTCACTAAACTGTCTCGGCTGCGGTTGCTGCACCACAATGACGCCGACAACCTGTTTTTGAAAGATTATAGGTACTGCCAGAAATGCGCGGTACTCTTCTTCTTCAACTTCAGGAAATAGTTTAAATCTGGGGTGTGATTTTGCATCGGCAAGGTTAACAGCTTCTTCTTTTTCTGCCGCTAAGCCCACTAAGCCTTCAGATAAAGGCATTTTGACACGATTGATGGAATTAGGTGCAAGGCCCTCTGTAGCAGAAAGCACCAATTGTTGCTGTTCAAGAATATAAATAGAACAGCAGTGCGTTTGCATTGCCAACTTGGTTTGGGAAACCAATAATGACAATGCCGTCTCTAAGCTATTAGCACTGGCGACAGACTGTGTAATATCCCTAAGCGTATTTAGCACTGCTTCACATCCTTTTTTGATCAGCTAATTTCTATAACGGCCTCTTTTTCGGCTAGGCTCGCGGCCTTGAAATGCCAATGTAATAGAGGAAAACTCCTTCATAACTTTACGGTAAACATCACGCTTAAAAGAAACGACTTGTCTGACTGGATACCAATAATTCACCCAACGCCAATCATCAAACTCTGGATGACCACAGGAATTCAAATTAATCGTGTCGTCACTGCCTTTCAGTTGTAATAGATACCACTTTTGTTTTTGACCAATACAAACTGGTTTACTTTCTTGCCTAATTAACCTCTTAGGCAAACGATATCTCAGCCATGAACGTGTTGACGTTAAAATTTGCACATTTTCAGGTTTAAGACCGACTTCTTCATACAATTCTCGGTACATGGCTTGTTCTGGGGTTTCACCATCATCTACACCGCCTTGAGGAAATTGCCATGAATGTTGTCCAAACCGTCTGGCCCACATTACTTGACCATATTTGTTACAGATAATAATGCCCACATTTGCGCGAAAGCCGTCGCTATCAATCACATGGACTCCAATTTCACTACAAATTAATGACTAGATTGTTTCATAAAGCTCGCCTACGGGCAAACGACTATTTCAATAGAACACTTGGATAAAATAAGCCCTTAGCAACTTTTATCAACAGATGATGACCTTAGTTATCATTATTATCCACAAAATCTGTGGATATCTCTGTTTGAAACTCTAAAATAACTCTAAACAGGCTAAATTACAGTGACAGCCACTGTCCTTAATAAAACCAAATCAACAGCAAAAAAACGTATTAATACAACAGCTTGACCTTTTAGAGCATTGTTAACTTATAATTAAATCACACAAGAGGTCACTTTTTAAACAGCAAAGGTAATTATTAATTGTGGCCATACAGGCGAAATAAGTTATACACAAAAAACAACATATTTATTTTATAAATATCAAAATAAAGCTATTTTTCACCATTGACTGTCAAAAAAATATCCGCTAAGCATAAACAAATTAAAGTTATTCATTCATTCTGTGGATAAGTGTGTGTGAAATAGTGGAGCAAAAGGAGTGTAACTTTATAAAATGGTCAAACAAACTCACCAGCATTCATAAAAGTCGTTAATAAACAAAGCAATATATTACTGCAAAACCTTGGATAACTTTAACCTGCCAAGGCGCTCAAAAAACAACCAGTAGTTGTCATTTTAAAATAATAGATAAAACAGTACACTTTAATACACGCGAACTTTTAAAAGTAAGACATTGCTCCATGATGAATACCCCACCAAACTCAATCGATGAATTGATGCAAAGAGCCTATGACATGGCTGGTGTCAGTTTAGGTGACATAGCAAAAGAGCATGGCGTAAACGTGCCAGAAAACTTAAGAAGAGACAAAGGCTGGGTAGGACAACTGATTGAAATGGAGCTAGGGGCAACGGCAGGCTCAAAACCACAGCAAGACTTTCTTCATTTGGGGATTGAGTTAAAAACCATTCCAATTGATAAACAGGGTAAACCAATAGAAACAACCTATGTCACCGTTGCCCCACTGACCAATATTCAAGGGCTCACTTGGGAAGACAGTGTGGTTTATCATAAATTACAACACGTGCTGTGGATCCCCATTCAGGGTGAAAGAAGTATCCCTGTCGCTGAGCGAAAAATAGGCTCACCAGTATTATGGCAACCCAATCAACAACAATATGTCCAGTTAAAGCAAGACTGGGAAGAGATAATGGAATTAATCGCCATAGGAAAAGTAGAGCAAATCACCGCTCGTCATGGTGAAGTATTACAACTAAGACCAAAGGCAGCCAATAGCCAAGCATTAACTGAGTCAATTGCCGAAGACGGTCTGATTAAGCTCTCTAATCCCCGAGGTTTCTATTTAAAGATCAACTTTACCCACCAAATACTAACAAATGCATTTAGTTAGCGTTACAAACTGTAAATATAAAGGCTTTTTATTAAAACTATTGTAAATACCACTATGACAAGTATGGGAATTTTCTATAAACTAGCCTGTCTTAAAATATCAACGGACTCGATATAATCCTGTGAAAGTACGTCGTCAGACAAGAAAGCTATTATTTGCGATTTTAGCATGGTGTATTGCCATGAGCGCATTTGTCTTTTTCCGAT
This sequence comes from Shewanella sp. 10N.286.51.B2, assembly GCF_041469265.1. NCBI lineage: Bacteria > Pseudomonadati > Pseudomonadota > Gammaproteobacteria > Alteromonadales > Shewanellaceae > Shewanella > Shewanella sp. 10N.286.51.B2. The sequence continues at coordinate 71,607 of NZ_JBFRKH010000012.1, read as the reverse complement.
ATTCACAAACTCCTGATTTACCTCAATGGGCCATCGGAAAAATAGACTTAGCAACGCTAGCTATTTTTATGGGCTTCGTATTCGGCTGCCTGCATTGGATGTCTAACCTTATTGCCGATTTTAGCGCCATCAGCCGCCTGCCCTATATTTTTTCAGTCATATTTAAAGGCCTATTTTTACTACTCGGTGCCATGACGCTGGCTTATGTCACCCAATTTTTAAACATGTGGGCCATAGAAAACCATTTAGTATCACTAAGGCAAATGCTTACTGCGCATATTTTATACAGCCCAGCATTTCAGGCCTTAGTGATTTATCTCGCCGTGGTACGCGTCGGCTTAGCCTTTATTGAACAAATGGCGCTACTTGTAGGCCCAAGAGTGTTACTTAACATAGGTTTAGGTAAATACCACCAGCCACGTTATGAACACCGACTATTTTTATTTGTGGATATGGTGTCATCTACCGCTCATGCAGAAACATTAGGTGATTACCGTTTCAGTCGTCTAATCCAAGATAGTTTTAGCATGCTGGCAGATACAGTAACCAATAATGAAGCTGAAATTTACCGTTATATGGGTGATGCCGTATTAATTCATTGGCCGTTAGATGAAGGTGTTAAAGAAGATCGCTGTATGAATATCTATTATGAATTCAGCCAACAGTTAAACTGGCATCGCGCTTACTTTGAAGAACATTATGGTTTTGTACCCAAATTTAAAGCTGCTGCCCATTGTGGTCAGGTTGTCGCTGCCGTAGTTGGCGTTCATAAGCAAGAAATTAGCTACTTTAGCGATGTACTCAATACCCTCGCAAGGCTTCAAGATCAGTGTAACCCTTTAGGTCAGAGAATGTTGATCTCCGGTGAAGTCGCCCACCGTTTAGAACGTCAAACCAGCCAATACGATTTAACTGATTTAGGTGCAATGATGCTAAAAGGTAAAAAACACGAAATTGAAGTATTTGGTGTAGCTCCGAAAATAACCCCTTAATGAAACAACACCAAACAAGATAAACCGTTGCCAGCTTGATTACTGCTTTTGCAATAAGCCTTCTAGCATCAAGCCTAAGGTTCTAAAGGTTGAAATACGACTAGTGGTTTGTCGCCAAACCAATCCAATATCACGATATGGCGCTTCACCAGGCGGTGTCATAATCTGAAGTTCAGTGTCATTCAAAATACCAGCATCAATGGCCATTTGCGGTAAAAAGGTCGTTCCTAACTTACTATCCACCATTTGCACCAGAGTATGTAAACTCGTGGCGGCAAAGGGGTTAATCTTAGCACTATTGCCTAATTGGCAAGCCGTAATCGCATGGCCAGTAATACAATGCTCACTTTGCAGTAAGAAAATACTTTCATCGGGCATTTGTTGATAATCAATAGGCACATGGATCCCATTAGATAGTTCCTGATGAACCACCATTTTGAACGGGTCAATGCCCACTTTCATACTATGAAAACCTGTAGTATCCACAGGCAAAGCTAAAATAAGTAAATCCAGCTCACCTTTTCCCAGTGATGCTAACAAACTTTCTGTGGTGTCTTCCCTTAGCAATAAACTCAATTGGGGATAATCAGCTTGGCACTGTTTTACCACTCGACTCAATAAAAAAGGCGCTATGGTCGGAATACAACCTAAGCGGATTTCACCTGTCATTGGTTCACCTTGGTTTTTGACTAATTCGACAAGATCATCAACATCCGTCAATAATTTTCTCGCTCTATCAACCACCTCTTCACCAATGGCTGTGAACATAAATGATTTATGATCACGCTCGATAAGCTGATATCCCAATTGCTCTTCAAGGTTTTGAATCCCACTTGAAAGAGTCGACTGACTAACAAAGCAAGACTTTGCCGCTCGGTTAAAGTTTTGCTCTTGATGCAAATTCACTAAATAAAATAGATTTTTAAGGCTTGGCAGGTTTTTCATTTAATCGATTACCATAAGATGATGTCATTCAAATAATGAATTAACTAAACATAAATAACAATAAATTAAGCTGGATCTAGTCCGCATAATCAGCAAATTTAATGCTGTTACTTTTTTAAAGGCAAAAAAAAGCCCCTTGCGGGGCTTTTAAAAGTCAAAAGCAATTAAGCTTTTGCTTCTAAAAACTCTTTTAATTGCTGTAGATCTGAACCTGCATGCTCAACGATTTGACCTAACCATTTATCATGCTCAGTATCCCAAGCTGGCTCTTCGCCATGTTGAACAAGCTGTGCAAATTGCTGAATACGCTTTAATCCAACAGAACCTGCAGCACCTTTAAATTTATGCGCTTCAGCACAAAGGGTATCTTTGTCATTCGCTTCATTCGCTTTAATGAGGCTTCCTAAATATTCAGGCATTAGCTGCTCAAATAACACGACACTTTTTAATAAAGTTCCAGCACCAATAGCACTACAATATTGCTCTAACGTATTGAGATCCAATACAGACTCTAACTCAACTGTGGCCATCTCGGCACCTCTTAATCAATTCATAACTTTAAAATTGAATTTATAATACTCGCTAAAATCCCCTATGCAACTAAACAAGGCTTTTCAAGTCTAATTTCTGGCAAATGAGCACAGTATTTTAACAAGCTGTTAAAAAAACCTTATAAAGTAAGTGAATAAACTTTCATAAATTGCAGTTAAAGATTGAGTTTTAGTTTTTTTGGGCTGACAAATAGTGCCCTTGTCCACCGTTAGCCGCTAAATTTTGCACGATAGCCACTAAGCCTTCCCATCGATAACCGCACCAATCAGGCGCCAGTAATAGCGGTTTTTTAGCATAAGCTGTGACTCTGTGAAAAATAATATCTTTAGGTGTATGACGAATAAGCTCACTGGCATAGTTGGCGTAGTCTTCTTTTGTGAGTAATGCCATCCCTTTATGACGCCATGCCTTAGCCATTACACTCCCTTCTACTATATGTAATGGATGCAGTTTAATGCCATCAACTCCGGTTTCAATGACACTGTTCAAACTGCGCAAGTAATCACTATAGTCTTCACCGGGCAAGCCAAGGATCAAATGAGCACAGACTTTAATGCCACGTTTTCGAGCGCGCTGCACTGTATCTTGATAACAAGCAAAGTCATGACCACGGTTAATGCGCTTTAAGGTGTCATTGTTTGAAGTTTGTAAGCCAAGCTCAAGCCAGACTTCAGTCCCCTTATCTTGATAACTGACTAACAAATCTAAAATATCATCTGGTACACAATCCGGGCGGGTACCAATATGTAAGCCAACAATATCTGAATCTTTAATGGCCTCATCATACTTCGTCTTTAGCACCTGATACTCATCATAGGTACTCGTATAAGCCTGAAAATAAGCAATATATTTGGCACTATCATTTAGCGAGCGCTGCTTACCTTGCTTTAATTGCTCAGAGATACTGGCTTCAGTGCCTTGCTCATAACTAAATGACGACACATTACAGAAAGTGCAGCCGCCTTTACCTAAGGTTCCATCTCGATTTGGGCAAGTGAACTTAGCATCAATTGTCAGCTTTTTAATTCTGCCGCCATATTGCTGCTTACATACTGCACCGAAGGTATTTACAAAATCATCTAAACCCACAATTGCTCCTGACGGCAAAAAGTGGCAGACAATACAGGCTCTGACAGATAAAAACTTAGTGCCACATCAAAAAAACAGTAAATAAATCGATTAATTTATATTCACACAGTGACAAAGGGCACATTTTTGAACTTGGCAGTTACAACTCTTAGTCAAATTAATTGAATAAATAATCATTTAAGGCAATTTACCTGTTCAAACTGTACTTGAAAATAAATTCACTATCCATAAATCAATATCAATCAACACCAAATGTTAACCAAAAGTAAAAGTGACAATTTTGTAATTTTAAAATTCTTTTTATTCATAAGGTTATACGAACAAAAAAACATCTTACGTTAACGTAAAGTAGCTTTTTTATAACATTTGTAATAACAGTAACAATTCATTTTGTTGAGTAATTTAAGTTTGACCTTTATCCATTATCAAGCTAATTTGGGTGGTTCGGGTGCATATCTATGAGAACTTCTCCGCATTATCCGAGTCGTATTAAGTTAGGTTTAGGGAGTTTTTGTATGAGCTTATATCATCCCAGTTTTGAGCGGGACAATTGTGGATTTGGTTTAATAGCCCAAATGGATGGCGATGCTAGCCATCGTATTGTCCGTACTGCTATTCACGGTTTGGATAGAATGAAACACCGTGGCGGGATAGCATCAGACGGTCGCACAGGTGATGGCTGTGGACTATTAATGTCGATGCCGAAAGACTTTTTTGCAGCCATTGCAACTGAAAATGATTGGCACCTTAGCCGCAAGTTTGCAGTGGGCATGCTATTTCTCAGCCAAGATCCAGTCAAAGCTGAAACCGCAAAAGCCATTTTAGAAAAAGAACTCCAGCGTGAAACCTTAAGTGTTGCCGGTTGGAGAAAGGTGCCTGTAAACCCTGATGTACTGGGTGAGATTGGCCGCAAAAGCCTGCCACAAATTTACCAAGTGTTAATTAATGCCCCTGTGGGCTGGCGTGAAAAAGATTTAGAACGTCGGCTTTATATGGCCAGACGCCGTCTTGAACAGCAAATCATCGATGATAGCGACTTCTATGTTGCCAGCTTATCGGGTGAGGTTATTGTCTATAAAGGCTTAATGATGCCTGCAGACTTGCCAGCATTTTATTCTGACTTAGCCGATATTCGTCTCAAAAGCACCATTTGCTTATTCCATCAGCGCTTTTCAACTAACACCTCGCCGAAGTGGCCATTAGCGCAGCCATTTAGATTTTTAGCACATAATGGTGAAATCAATACCATTACCGGTAACCGCCAATGGGCCAGAGCCCGTGCTTATAAATTTAATTCACCGCTATTGCCTGATTTACAACAAGCCGCGCCTTTTGTTAATGAAACTGGCTCTGATTCATCATCATTGGATAATATGCTGGAAATGCTATTAGCCGGTGGCATGGATTTATACCGTGCTATGCGCTTACTTATACCACCAGCCTGGCAAAGTAATCCTGAAATGGATGATGAGTTGAAAGCATTTTATGATTTCAACTCGATGCATATGGAGCCGTGGGACGGCCCTGCTGGCATCGTAATGAGCAATGGCCGCCATGCTGCCTGCGCCGTAGACCGTAACGGCCTACGCCCTTCTCGCTACGTTATAACCAAGGATCGCATCCTAACACTGGCATCAGAAGTGGGTATTTGGGATTATTCTGCCGATGAAGTGGTAGAAAAAGGCCGTGTTGGCCCTGGCGAATTATTAGTACTCGATACCATGAATGGCCGTTTGTATTCGTCATTTGAAATCGATAATGACTTAAAACGTCGCCACCCATACAAAGAATGGATGGCTAAAAATAGCCGCACCTTAAAACCTGCGACCAAAATTGATGCCGCTCAACAAGGCGCCAGTAATTTTAGTGCTGATGTGTTACTTCAGTATCAAAAGCAATTTGGTTACAGCCGTGAAGAGTTAGAGCAAGTTATTTGGGTGCTAGCAAGTAAAGGTGAAGAAGCTACTGGCTCAATGGGTGATGATACTCCAATGGCGGTATTGTCGAAAAAATCTCGCTCACTGTATGACTATTTCCGTCAAAAGTTTGCACAAGTCACCAACCCGCCTATTGATCCATTACGTGAAAAACATGTGATGTCGTTAACCACCTGTATTGGGCGCGAGCAAAACTTATTTTGCGAAACAACCGGCGTGGCTTATCGAGTGATGTTTGAATCACCCGTTTTACTTTTTAGTGATTTTAATCAGTTACTTGGTCTTGATAGCAGTTACTACCGTGCGAATACTATTGATTTAAACTATGACGCCCACGAAAACTTAAAGCAAGCTATCGAGCGCATTACCGATGAAGCTGAGCGTTTAGCAAGAAGTGGCACAACCTTACTAATCCTGTCAGACAGAGCCGCCGCTAAAAATGTTCAAGTGATCCCTGCCGCTATGGCTGTGGGCGCGGTGCAGCAACGCCTTGTTGATCAAAGCTTACGTTGTGACACCAACATTATTGTTGAAACTGCATCAGCGCGCGACCCACATCACTTTGCCGTGCTATTAGGTTTTGGCGCGACAGCGATTTACCCTTATCTGGCTTATGAGTCTATTTCAGCCATGGCAAAGAAACATCAAGTAGAAGATGACAGTATCTTGATGTTGAACTTCCGCCAAGGTATTGAAAAAGGCCTGCGTAAAATCATGTCGAAAATGGGGATCAGCACTGTAGGCTCTTACCGTTGTAGCCAGCAATTTGAAGCCATTGGTTTATCTTCAGATGTAATTGAATTGTGCTTTAAAGGCGTGATTAGCCGTATTGAAGGTGCAAGCTTTGAACATTTAGCTACCGATCAAAAAGTGCTTCATACCGCAGCGTTTCGCGCTCACATACCACTGCCACAAGGCGGTTTATTAAAGTATGTTGAAGGCGGCGAGTATCATAGTTTCAACCCCGATGTCGTCAATACGTTACAGCAAAGTCTTAAAGATCAGGATTACCCGAAATATAAGAAATTTGCAGCGTTAGTCGATGACCGCCCTATTGCGACCTTACGTGACTTAATTGGCATTAAAGGCACAAATGCGGCCATTGACGAGTCAAATGTTGAAGCTGCCGGAAACTTATTCCCACGCTTTGATAGCGCTGCAATGAGTATCGGCGCATTAAGTCCGGAAGCCCATGAAGCCTTAGCCGTTGCTATGAACCGCATTGGTGGCCGTTCAAATTCTGGTGAAGGTGGTGAAGACCCAAGTCGTTTCAATAGCGAACGTAACTCAGCGATTAAGCAAATTGCCTCTGGCCGTTTTGGCGTTACAGCCCACTACCTTGTTAATGCTGATGTATTGCAAATTAAAGTCGCTCAAGGGGCAAAACCCGGTGAAGGTGGTCAGTTACCTGGCCATAAAGTGAGTGTTGAAATCGCTGGTCTTCGTCATGCGCGCCCTGGGGTTACCTTAATTTCGCCACCGCCGCATCATGACATTTATTCTATCGAAGATTTAGCCCAGCTGATTTTCGATTTAAAGCAAATCAACCCTAAAGCTTTAGTGTCAGTGAAACTGGTATCTGAGCCGGGCGTTGGCACCATCGCAACGGGTGTTGCGAAAGCTTACGCCGATATGATCACCATATCAGGTTACGATGGCGGTACTGGTGCCAGTCCAATTACGTCAGTTAAATATGCTGGCTCACCATGGGAGCTTGGCCTTGCGGAAGTGCATCAATCACTGGTTGAGAATGGTTTGCGTCATAAAATTCGCTTACAGGTCGATGGCGGCTTAAAAACCGGTCAAGACATCATTAAAGCCGCGTTGTTAGGTGCAGAAAGCTTTGGCTTTGGTACCGTACCTATGATTGCTTTAGGTTGTAAATACCTGCGTATTTGTCATCTAAACAACTGCGCAACCGGTGTTGCAACCCAAGATAAAAACTTACGTGACAAGCATTATCATGGCTTGCCAGAGCGAGTAATTACTTACTTTGAGTTTGTCGCTCAAGAAGTCCGTGAATGGATGGCAAAATTAGGCGTTGCTAAATTTGAAGATTTAGTCGGCCGTACTGATTGGTTATATGCCCTTGAAGGCCAAACAGCCAAGCAGTTAGGACTCGATTTAGCGCCAATTTTATATCAGCCAAAAGTCGCTGACGGAAGTGCTATAACTTGGAAAGAGTTAAACCCGCCTTCTGATAAAGGTGAGTTAAATCTACAAATTGTTTCAGACACAGCCCAAGCGGTATTAGCCGGTGAGGCGTTAACCAAGCAATATGCCATTAACAATACCGACCGCTCAATCGGCGCGACATTATCAGGTTTTATTGCCACCAACATTGGTAAAGAAGGCACTAAATCACCTATCACACTGCAATTTAACGGCAGTGCAGGTCAAAGCTTTGGGGTATGGAATAGCCCGGGGTTAGATTTAGAGCTAATTGGTGATGCTAATGACTATGTCGGTAAAGGCATGTCTGGCGGTAAGATTATTATCCATCCTCCTGTTGGCAGCCCATTCCAAAGTGAGCGCAGTGCCATTATGGGTAATACCTGTCTATATGGTGCAACTGGCGGCCGAGTTTATGCTGCAGGTCAAGCTGGCGAGCGTTTTGGGGTTCGTAACTCTGGCGCCGTAGCTGTGGTTGAAGGTGTGGGTGACAACGGTTGTGAGTACATGACTGGCGGCATCGTAGTTGTTCTTGGTAAAACAGGGGTTAACTTCGGCGCAGGTATGACGGGTGGTTTTGCTTATATCTTTGATCGCTTTAATCACTTTAGTCGCCGAGTTAATACTGAGCTTGTTGATACCCAAAAACTAGAATCAACAATACAGCAGCAACACCTTAAAGGCTTGATTGAAGAGCATGCAAGCGCCACTGGCAGTGAGCATGCCAAAATGATCTTAAGTGATTTTGAGAACTGGTTAGATTGTTTTGTATTAGTGAAGCCGAAGAACATTGCCGTTGCTGACTTGCTCAAAATTGAGCAAAAAAGCCCGGAACTTGCAGTAAAGGCGGGGTAAATTAAGATGAGTAATGATTTTCAATTTATAGAAGTCGATCGTAAAGATCCAACTAAACACGCCGCTTCGAAACGTTCAACTCAATTTATTGAGATTTATCAGCCGTTTTCTCAGCCTCAAGTGGCTGAGCAGGCAGACCGTTGTTTAGATTGTGGTAATCCTTATTGCGAGTGGAAGTGTCCACTGCATAACTACATTCCTAATTGGCTAAAACTGGCCGAACAAGGTCGTATTCTAGAAGCGGCAGATTTGGTTCATGAAACCAATACCTTGCCAGAAATATGTGGCAGAGTGTGCCCTCAAGATCGTCTATGTGAAGGGGCTTGCACCCTCAATGATGATTTCGGCGCAGTCACCATTGGTAATGTTGAAAAATACATTACCGATACTGCAATCAGCCAGGGATGGCGACCCGATATGACAAAAGTGAAGCCACGCAAAGAGCGCGTGGCAATTATTGGTGCAGGGCCAGCGGGCCTTGGTTGTGCTGATATCTTAAGTCGTAACGGTGTTAAAGCTGTGGTATATGATAAATACCCACAGATTGGTGGTTTGCTGACTTATGGCATTCCATCTTTCAAGCTTGATAAAGAGGTTATGGCCACCCGACGTAGTGTACTTGAAGGTATGGGCATTGAATTTAAAATGGGCGTTACCGTTGGTAAAGACATTCCCTTTCAAAGCCTGCTAGATGGTTATGATGCTGTGTTCCTCGGCATGGGTACCTACACAGCAATGAAAGCTCGCCTACCCGGTGAAGACAGTCAAGGTGTCATTCAAGCACTGCCTTACTTGATTGGTAATACTCATCATTTAATGGGCACTGAATGCTCTGAAAACCCATATTTAAGCCTTGAAGGTAAAAACGTGGTGGTATTAGGCGGTGGTGATACAGCTATGGATTGTGTCCGCACTGCTGTGCGCCAAGGGGCTAAAAGCGTCACTTGTGCTTATCGTCGTGATGAAGCAAACATGCCAGGCTCTCGCCGTGAAGTGCAAAATGCCCGCGAAGAAGGCGTCAACTTCTTATTTAACCGTCAACCGGTGGCAATCAAAGAGCAAGATGGCATAGTCACAGGCATTGAGAGTGTAGAAACTCAAATGGGCGAAGCCGATGAATCTGGTCGTCAAAAAGCTGAAGTCATTGCCGGTAGTGAGCAAACCCTTGAAGCTGATGCCATTATCATTGCCTTTGGTTTCCAAGCCAGCCCTGCAGCTTGGTTTAGCGACTTTGGCATTGAAACCAATGAATGGGGTTTAGTAAAAGCCAGTAAGTTTGACGATAACCCTTTCCAAACAACCAACCCGAAAGTGTTTGCCGGTGGTGATATGGTACGTGGTTCAGACTTAGTCGTTACCGCTATTGCTGAAGGCCGCGATGCAGCTCAAGGGATTTTAAACGCTTTTGAAGACGCATAACTCACTTTTGCAGCCACTGACAAGCCGCGGTCAATAACACTGCTTGGGCTGATTAATAACAAAAACTTGTGATAGCAAAACTCTTAAAGCGCATCTTTTGATGCGCTTTTTTATTTGCTGAAATTGCTACTACAGTGCTCATTCCCTGTTTGCTTTTGTGCTATATTAGCCGCCATTATTTAAATGAACTGTTTGAGACGCTAATTATGAAAATCGCTATTATCGGTGCAATGGAACCTGAAGTTGCTCACCTAATTGAATCAATGACCAATCCAGTACACTCAACTGTAGCGGGAATCGAATTCGTTGAAGGACAACTTTCAGGTAAAGATGTTGTCGTCACCCGTTCAGGCATTGGTAAAGTCGCTGCCAGCGTTGCAACCACATTAGTTATCAACAACTTTAAGGTTGACGCTGTGATTAACACTGGCTCTGCAGGTGGATTTGTTGACAGTTTAAATATTGGCGATATTGTTATTTCATCTGAAGTACGTCATCACGATGTTGATGTAACCGCCTTTGGTTATGAAATTGGTCAAATGGCATCGCAGCCTGCTGCTTTCATCCCTGATGAAAAGTTAGTCACTGCTGCAAAAGCGGCTATTTCATCATTAGGTGAAGCTAAGGTGATTGAAGGTTTAATCGCCACGGGTGATAGCTTTATTTGCGATCCTGAACGCACAAAAGTGATGCTGGCTAACTTCCCAACTATGGCGGCATGTGAAATGGAAGCCGCTGCGATTGCGCAAGTTTGTCATCAATTTAAGGTGCCGTTTGTTGTCATCCGCTCATTATCAGATAATGCTAACAACGACTCGCCTGTTGATTTTGATTCCTACATTGTAAAAGCAGGTCATTACTCAGCATTAATGGTCATTGCATTACTAAAAAACCTATAAAGAAGCCCAAGGTAATTTAATTTAGCCGTTATTGGCAGCAAAATGATGTCGTTCTGCCAATAGGGTTAACACTGTGGATGTGGACTAATAAGGTGCTATGACATTGTTTGATAGTTCTTTTTACCAACAGCTCATTACGGTTGATGGTAGTTTTCTAGCTAACTGTCTGGTGCTTTTTATGGCGTTGCTCATTTCTAGAGTGGCGCCAATACCTAGACATTTGCAGCCAATTGTTTTTTTTCAGCTACTGGCTAATAAATTAAGCACGAAAGTTAACCATCCACAGCGTTCTTCTCAACAGCAAGTTACCGCCGGCCTACTCGCAACACTGTTACTGATTTTACCACTGTGGTTTAGCGTCTACTTTATCTTGTCGCTCGCGGTATACCCGTGGTTTTTTGACTTTTTATTAGTGTATTTTTGCATCAGTGACGCAGGCTTTAGACCCGTCGCGAATGACGTTGTAAACTCCCTAAAGCTTAATGATAAACAACGAGCCAAAAAGTTACTGAGCCCATGGCTAATTCAGCAAACCGATAGTTTGTCAGAAGTCGGTATTTGTAAAGCCACCATTGAAAGGCTATTAATCAGCCCAAGTTATGGCACTGTCGCCACCATCTTATTTTTTGCCATTGGCGGTGCCCCCTTGGTGTTATTTATCCATTTGCTACGTCAATTAGAACATTGCTGGCCTAATTACGTGCCGCAATACCGCTACTTCAGCGCCCCTATTTATGCCCTCAACCAAATCATTTTTGCTCTCCCCAGTTTACTGTGGAATCTGACTTTAATTTTGCAAGGCAAATTAAAAAACGTATCAGCATTAGTTAAACAGCCACCTCATACAGCTGGAGTGTTCGGTTACTCAAGCTTATACATTGGCAGTAAAGTGTTGGAAGTGGAGTTAGGCGGGCCGCAAAAATTTATCTTAAAACACCAATTGCAACGAGTTGAATTAAGCAAGATAAACCCATCAAGAATGCCGCTTACTCAAGATATCCGCAACGCGATCAGCTTGACATCATGGGCAATCAGCTTTTGGATTTGTTTTACCATTGCCATTCCGATTTTGTGGACCGCATTAAGGTGGTTTCAAGCGATGTAACTTTATTATAAAAAGGTTATTATACCCAGCTTAGTCATTTTTGTTGTTTGATGTAGAGGCGACTCCTTTTGTTAGATAATCTGCAAATATCTTTAACGACCCCAGGTTTGTTATTCCCAGCTATTTCATTATTGTTGTTAGCTTACACTAACCGTTTTTTCGCATTAGCAGCTTTAATCAGAAACTTAAGCTCCTCAGGTAAGCCAATTAATAGCGAACAAATTAAAAACCTTCGTCAGCGCATTAAGATTATTAGACGCATGCAAGAAGCAGGCGTCATCAGTTTTGCCATCTGTGTCATTAGCATGATTTTTATTTATTTGGGGCTGTTTGATATCGGCTCAATGGTATTTGGGGTGAGTTTATTATTTTTACTTTATTCACTGATTTTATCTGTAGTTGAAATCCGTATTTCGGTCGATGCACTCAATATCCACTTAAAAGAGCTTAGCAATGATTGAGTGGATTTACTTTTTTGACTTGTGTGGCACCGCGGTCTTTGCCTTATCAGGCGCATTAGCCGCAGGTAAGCATAAAATGGACCCATTTGGGGTAATTGTTTTGGCCTCAGTGACCGCCATTGGTGGCGGCAGTATTCGTGATGCGCTTATTGGCTCAACACCGGTGTTTTGGATCAGTAACCCCAGTTATGTGGTGGTCATTTTGGCAACCGTGATTGCCTGTTTCATTTTAGTTCGTAAACCTCATAAATTACCTAAGTTAACCCTCCCCATAGCCGATGCCTTTGGCTTGGCTCTGTTTACCGTGATTGGTGCAGAAAAAGCATTGCAACTAGGGTTATCTGGCATGTCTGCGGTGATCTTAGGTTTAATCACCGGTGTCGGTGGTGGTATTATCCGAGACTTATTATGCCAGCAAGTGCCTATGGTACTGCGCACCGAAATATATGCCACTGCCTCTATTGTTGGCGGTATTTGTTATACCTTGAGTATTGCAGTGGGTATGGATAGCACTTACGCGCTGTTTTTGGCCATGTTTAGCACCTTGATTATTCGCTTAAGTGCAATTCGCTGGCATTTATCATTACCTGCATTCGATTTAAAAACTAAGGGCCATTAGATGCGACTCATTTTATTAGTATGCTGTTTATTGAGTAGTATTTGGAGCACTTCAAGCCTGGCTAATAGCGGCGAAATGCCAAAACAGCAGCAGCTTGCAGTGCAATACATGCAAGCATTAACCAGCCATGATTACCGCACTTTAAAGAAGTTTTATAATCGTGAAAGCGTCTTTTTTGATAAAACCGCCAATGTAAAATACACCGGCGGTCGTCATATTATCGAGTTTTTCCAGCGCGCCCATGATGGCGTTCTTGAGTATAAATTGAATATTGAGCACATGTTTAATACTGGCTCTTTAGTGGTACTCATTGGTAACTATCACCTTAGAGGCCCAGGTGATCAATTTGGCAAACCCGGCAAGATTATTGAAATCGCCGTGCCTGGTGTTACCACCTTAAAGTTCGATATGAAAACCGAGCGGGTGACAGAACAAGTTGACTTAATGGACTATCAAACCATGTCCGATCAACTTGAGTCACAATAAAGTTAACTCGCGCTAAAAACCTGTGTAGATTGCCATTATTTGGTAAATTTTACCCATAAAAAAACGGCTCATTGAGCCGTTTTTTGCTTTTAGGGATTAAGCCCCATCAGAATTTATTGTCTGCCTATACAAGCGAAACTTTAGCAAACTTGCGCTTACCTACTTGGAATACCGCGGTCATACCCGCAGTAAATACCTGACGAGTATCAGTGAGCTTTTCGCCATCCATTTTAACCGCGCCTTGCTTGATCATGCGCATGCCATCAGATGTTGAAGCAACCAGTGCCGCACTCTTAAGTAAGTTAGCAATCGCTAAGCCTTCGCCAGCTTCAAGCTCAACTTCTTCGATATCATCAGGAATAGCGCCCTTCTGGAAACGATCAATAAAGGCTTGATGTGCTGAGTCTGCTTGAGCTTGATCATGAAAACGAGCGATGATTTCTTTTGCTAAGGCAATTTTGATATCACGTGGGTTCTGACCGTTTTCAACATCTTGCTTAAATTGTGCAATTTCAGCCAATGGGCGGAATGACAACAATTCAAAGTAGCTCCACATTAGGTCATCTGAGATTGACATAATTTTGCCAAACATCTCATTTGCAGGCTCGCTAACACCAATGTAGTTATGTGCCGATTTAGACATTTTCTTCACGCCGTCTAAACCCACTAATAAAGGCATCATGATCACGGTTTGTGGCTTTTGCCCTTCCGCTTTTTGTAACTCACGACCCATTAATAGGTTGAACTTTTGATCGGTTCCGCCTAATTCAACGTCAGCTTTTAATGCAACTGAATCGTAGCCTTGCAGTAATGGATACATAAACTCATGAATTGCAATTGATTGACCACCAGCATAACGCTTTTTAAAGTCATCACGTTCCATCATGCGTGCAACGGTTTGTTGTGATGCTAAACGGATCATACCAGCAGCGCCCAGTGACTCTAACCACGATGAGTTAAACTCAATGCGGGTTTTTGCCGGGTCAAGAATTTTAAATACCTGCTCTTTGTATGTTTCAGCATTGGCCAGTACATCTTCACGAGTTAATGGCGGGCGCGTGGTGTTTTTACCACTAGGATCACCAACCATACCGGTAAAGTCACCAATAAGGAAAATCACCTCATGACCTAACTCTTGGAAGGTACGTAGCTTATTTAAGATCACCGTGTGACCTAAATGAATATCTGGAGCGGTTGGGTCTGCACCTAGTTTAATTCTTAAAGGACGACCTTCTTTAAGTTTTTCTAGCAGATCAGACTCAACTAAAATCTCGTCAGTACCGCGTTTAATTTCTGCTAACACTTGGTCTAAATCAGCCATTTCGGCACCTACTCCTGCAGCTTGGATAAAAAATAAGACGCCTATGTTACTTGTTAGCCACAGTAATTGAAAGTGTGTACACTAAGGGGATTACAAAGAAAAAGAGAAATTGGTACCTAGGTCAATGGCAAAGTTTATCACTTTATTTAAATTGCTCCCTAAAGTGCACCAAATTGCACTGTGTTCATTAGTTATTCTCACGATAGTTATCGTGTTATTCCCATCTGATAATGCCCAAGCATCCAAACAAGCTAACACTGGTACAGTTGATATTTCCGATAGAATTGGCATCCAAGACCCTTTGTCTGAAGAAGGTCATGTCAGCAACAATGACAAACAAAGCCAATACTCTGTACCGCTGGCCTTTAGAACCCCAACTCCGCCTGGAGGCAGCGCCCCAGCAAACACTATAACGGCAAGCAATAATGATGCTCAGCTTCGCCCTTCGCAAGAAAGTAATCCTATTGCTGATTTAAACCCATTAATGACAGCCTCAGACGGCTTATTAGCCACCCAAGCAGATGTTGAAAATGCCGTACCCTATCGTGAAGCAGATTTACTGTCACATAAAACCTTTAAAGTCGCTAAAGGTGACACTTTTGGTGGCTTAGCCAATAGAGCAGGCTTAAGTCCAAAAGATGTTTATCAAATTACCCGTTTGCCTGTATCTAAGAAAAATTTACTCAAAATCATGCCCGGTGAAGAGATTATTGTCTCTAAAGATGCCCAAGATGAAGTGACTCAAATTAGTTATCAAATGGACAAAGTCTCTACCCTATTGATTTCAAAGTTTGATGATAAATTCGAAGAAAAGGTCAATGTTAAATCCATTACCTTAGAAACGAAGTTCATCACCGCCAATATTAGTACTAATTTTTGGAGCGCTGCAGCCAGCGCCGGTTTATCAGCTAACCATATTATGCAACTTGCCAACATTTTTGGTTGGGATATCGATTTCGCTCTAGATATACGTAAAGACGATCATTTCTCATTGATGTTTGAAGAAGAGTTTGTTGATGGCCAATTTATTGGTACCGGCAACATTTTAGCCGCCGAATTTGTTAACCAAGGTGAGCGCTACACAGCTGTACGTTATACCGATGGCGAATATTACTCAGAAACAGGCAGTAGCATGCGAAAAGCCTTCCTTCGCTCACCTGTTGACTTTAAATATGTCAGCTCAAGCTTTAATCCGCGTCGCTTACACCCAGTCACAGGCCAGGTTAGAGCACACCGTGGGGTAGATTATGTGGCTGCTATTGGTACCCCTATTAAAGCTGCAGGTCGCGGTAAAGTGATTGAGTCAAGTTATAACAAATACAATGGTAACTATGTCTTTATCAAGCATAACGATACCTACACCACTAAATATCTGCATCTAACAAAACGCAAAGTAAAACGTGGCGAAACCGTTAAGCAAGGGCAGATTATTGGTACTTTAGGAAAAACAGGTCGCGTTACTGGCGCTCACTTACATTACGAATTTATCGTTAATGGCGTGCATCGCAATCCAAGAACCATCAAGTTACCGCAATCTAAGCCAATTGATAAAAAAGAAAAAGCGCAGTTTGATATACTCAGCAAGCAAATAATGGCTAAAATTGAGCAAAACAAGCAGCAGCATTACGCCAGTAATTAACCTATGATGCCGCGATTGAACTAGCGTTTCTCTAGTCACCCATTCCTTTGTTGGGCTAGTTTCATACAGAATCTAGCCCGCTTCATAAATGAGCCAATACCATGGATAAACCTCAGTATTATATCGGTTTAATGTCAGGCACCAGTATGGATGGTGTCGATGCTGTTTTAGTTGATTTTAGCAATAACCAAACCCGCTTAATCGCTACCTATACGGTAGCAATTCCAGAGCATGTTCTGCATCAATTACACCGTCTATGTAGTCCTAATAATGATGAACTGAACATTATGGGCCGCATGGACAGAAGTATGGGCTTACTGTTTGCACAGGCGGTCAACGAATTATTAGCAACCACCACTATTAATAAAGCCGATGTCATAGCCATTGGTAGTCACGGCCAAACCATTCGCCACATGCCCAATCTTGAGCATGGTTTCAGCTTACAAATTGGTGATGCGGATACCATAGCGGTTACCACGGGTATTAACGTCATTGCAGACTTTAGGCGCAAAGATATTGCCTTAGGCGGTCAAGGGGCGCCGTTAGTACCAGCATTTCATCAAGCGTTATTTGCTAAAGCTCACACACCACGGATTATTTTAAATATTGGCGGCATTGCTAATATCACTTACTTGCCAGGGGAATCTGATCAGGTTATTGGATTTGATACAGGCCCAGGTAACACCCTCATGGATGCATTCATTCTGCAACAGCAGCAGCTCAGTTTTGATGAATCAGGTCAATGGGCCGCATCAGGTAACACCAATGCCGAGTTATTAACTCACCTGTTAACTCACCCGTACTTTGCCATGGCCTATCCTAAAAGCACTGGTAGAGAGCTATTTAATCATGCTTGGCTTGAGCAGCAATTGGCTAATTTTTCTCATCTAGCACTAGAGGATATTCAATCCACGCTACTTGATCTTAGCTGTCAGACAATCGCCAATGATATTAATCAACTCACGGATGCTGGCGATATTTTTGTTTGTGGCGGCGGCGCTTTTAACACTGAGTTGATGCAGCGTTTAGCCATGCTGGTGCCTAACTTTACCCTGTCAAGTACCACAGCAATCGGTATGGACCCCAAATGGGTTGAAGCCATCGCCTTTGCCTGGCTTGCTATGAGACATCACCACGGCTTAACGGCCAACTTACCCGCTGTGACTGGCGCAAGTAGAG
This sequence comes from Shewanella sp. 10N.286.51.B2, assembly GCF_041469265.1. Taxonomy (NCBI): domain Bacteria; kingdom Pseudomonadati; phylum Pseudomonadota; class Gammaproteobacteria; order Alteromonadales; family Shewanellaceae; genus Shewanella; species Shewanella sp. 10N.286.51.B2. The sequence continues at coordinate 53,937 of NZ_JBFRKH010000012.1, read as the reverse complement.
CGGCGATCCTTGGCAGCTTTTACAGCGCTATTTAGTAAGTGAATAGATAGCAATACTAGTACCTAAACTCGCTATCAAAACTCGATATCAAAGCGATGCATATAACTGAACAAAAGTGAGTGGGGTTTCACCCACAAGCTTTGTTCAGCGTTAATACTTTTTCTTTAAATTCCCTCTCTTGTACAAAGTCACATTGTAATAACGGTAAATTACTGCTTAACTCTTTGTAGTGATTAATTTTTGTTCGTACAGCAGTATTCAATTTAAATTAAGGAAGGTTAAATGAGTATTTCGCAAAAAATGTTTGCAGAGTTTCTAGGAACCTTATGGTTAGTGTTAGGCGGCTGTGGTAGTGCGGTATTGGCCGCGGCTTTTCCTGAAGTAGGTATTGGGCTATTGGGCGTATCCTTAGCTTTTGGTTTAACCGTACTCACCATGGCATTTGCCATTGGTCATATTTCTGGCTGCCATCTAAATCCAGCAGTTTCATTTGGTTTATGGGCTGGGGGTCGCTTCCCCGCATCTGAGCTAGCGCCCTATATTATTGCCCAAGTGGCTGGCGGTATTGCTGGCGCAGGTATTTTATACCTTATTGCCACAGGTCAAGATGGCTTTAGTTTAGCAGGCGGTTTTGCCTCAAATGGTTTTGGTGAGCACTCTCCTGGTGGCTACAGTTTAACGGCGGTATTAATTACTGAAGTGGTAATGACGTTATTCTTTTTATTAATCATCTTAGGTGCCACAGACTCTCGTGCTCCTGCGGGGTTTGCCCCGATTGCGATTGGTTTAGGGCTAACGTTAATTCATTTGATCAGTATTCCAGTATCAAATACCTCAGTTAACCCTGCTCGTAGCACTGGGCCTGCATTATTTGTCGGCGATTGGGCGGTATCTCAGCTGTGGTTATTTTGGCTTGCACCCATTGCAGGGGCGATTATTGCAGGTTTGATTTATCGCTTTTTTGAAAAGCCAGCTGACAATGCATAAGCACACTCATTAGCCATTGAGTCACGAATAAAAGAGCACCTTGAGTGCTCTTTTCTTTTTCAATCTAAAAGTCGATGTTATCATGAGCCACCGACGGGATTTGGTAACGCTAAAGCTTGCTCTTTAGCTGCTCAATTTAGCCAATACCGCAACCTATTTACTTATTTTATTGAGAATACACCATGAGTAGCAAACCAAAATCTATTGCCGACCAATTAAACATGACCCCAGAAGCAAGATACGATTACCTTGTTGAGCAAGTTAAGCAAGAGCAGCAAATCTGGAGCCTACAAGATCAAGATGGCTGCGTGATGCTCACCACTGAAGATGAAGATTGTATTCCAATGTGGCCTTCTGAAGATGCGGCAAAATTATGGGCTGTTGATGAATGGAGTGATTGTGAACCATTATCAATTCCACTTAATGAATTTCAACAGCGTTGGGTAAGCGGTATGGAAGAAGATGATTTATTCATTGCCGTATTCCCAGTTCATGAAGATTTGGGTGTAGTGATCCCACCATTTGAACTTGATTCACGTTTAACGCCGAAAAAGCAATCAAAGCACTAACTCTTAAGCAAAACATAATTCTTAAGCACAAACATAATACTTTAATACAGATATAAACCATGACAGATAAAAATGTGACCACAAGCGAGATATGCCCTGATAAAGATAATACTCCCGCAATGGAGCAAAGCGCTGAAAGCCAAACTAAAGCTGTTTTCCCTAAAAGGTTAATGGCTTTATTGGCGGTCTACGTTATCTCGTCCGTCAGCGGTTTAATGGCCCAGCAAGGTGTATTGCTCTGTATATTGACCTTAATGATGGTGCTCGGTATTACAGGACGTCAAAAAGCGGCTTTATACATGCTTCGTGGCTACGCGATCTTGCAGCTGGCCTTATATAGCATGCTACCTGTCATCATGTATGATCCTGACAACTTAGTCGCTGGGCCGACTACTTTTGATTTTGGCTTTATGCAAATGGTACTGCCTGATTGGATTATCTTTACAGCGCTAATTATTTTGGCATTAATCCAAGTGTGGATTAGCTTTAATGCAAAAGTGCTGAAGTGGTTTAAGCCGCGGATGAACTTCAATATTATTAGTTGATTTGATAGTCAATTTAAGACACAAAAAAGCCGTCACATGACGGCTTTTTTATTGGTCTCAGTTTAGCTATTAAACTGAGAAACTGGCCCCACAACCACAGGTTGTTGTTGCATTTGGGTTTTTCACGAAGAAACGTGACCCTTCTAAGCCTGAAGTGTAGTCAACTTCACCGCCAACAAGATATTGTAGACTCATAGGATCAACAACCAGTTGTACCCCTTGCTTTTCAATAGTGAAGTCACCTTCATTCACTTTTTCATCAAAAGTAAAACCATACTGGAAACCTGAACAACCGCCTCCAGTTACGTATACTCGAAGTTTTAATTCAGGATTCTGCTCTTCTTCTAGCAGCCCTTTAACTTTAGTTGCCGCAGCATCGGTAAATTGGATTGGCATTGCTGCATCTGTTTGTTCAGTCATTACTACCTCTAACTTCAGTTTCAGATCGGGATTATCTATTACCTGACTAATTTGTTCAAGTATTACCCTTAGTTCTTTTTTAGCTTTCTAGTAACTCTGCGATATCGAACGTTTGCTCAATACGTCCACCTCGTACCCCGCGGGCAGCTGAGACTAGCACTACCGCTTTTACACGTTGTAAAGCAAAGCCTTCAGGCAGGTTCATTTCAGTATCAAATATTTGAAAGTAGCGAAAACCAAATGCAAATTTTTCAATATCAATGTCAGATAATGAAATTTCAACTTGCTGTTCATGTTGTAAACCCACCAACACAATATCTGCAACCCCTTTAACGCTGGTTTTACGCTTTTGGTTTTGGGTCAAAATTAATCTTAATTGATAACTATTGGCGACTAAGCCTTTTGACAGTTCGAGACCATGGATAGCAATGCCATCCACCTCTTTTTCTGGTGACACTAAGCTGCGATAAAATGCTAACTCTTGTTCGATAGTTTTTTGCTGTTGCAGTTGTTCTTTGAACATGGTTTGCATGTTGCTATTGGCTTTTTCAGCAATTGATACTGCCATTTCAAGCCGTGAAATCACCAGAGATTGTTTCTGGTAAGCCGTTTGTAATGCCTGAATTTCTTCCGCATTAAGCTCGGGTTCTATCACTTCTGACATAACAAAATGTTGGCTCAGCACCCCAATGGTGAAACTAATCACAATCAGCCCAAATAAATACAGACCTGAAGTGCGCTTTTTTCGTTCTAAAACTTGCAAGCGGTTCAGCAAGCGACGATAATTTAACATTAGGTAACAAGCCTTTAATAAAATACAATGCTAACAATATGCCCACAGATGGAAGTTAGGCAATAAAGTGCAATTCAAGTTTAGTAAAGCCGCTATTATTCACACCAAAGCAGTTACACGCAAATATCTTCGTAACGATTTGAGAGATAAACTTTCTCAAGCGAAAATTAGTGTGCAACTTTGTGCGTTAGCGCTTCTATTTGCTCTCATTACCTCCGGTGTGATCATCTTATTTCGCTTAACCTTGAACTGGGCACAAGTGTATACCCTTGCTGAAGCCACCCATTTCACTGACACAGTCAGTGATTGGCGCACTTACTTACCCATTTTAGGCGCATTACTTATTTGGTTGGTGGCTGGTATTGGTTCCAAACGCTATCGCCGTATGGGCATTGCCTATGTCTTACACCGATTCAAATTACATTACGGCAAAGTGCCGTTACCATCGGCTGCGGGTCAGTTTTTTCAAGCATTAATTGCGCTAGTGGCAAATTTTTCAGTGGGTAAAGAAGGCCCAGCTATTCACCTTGGCGCGGTGAGCGCGAGCTTTTTAGCTGAAAAATTTAAATTGCCTGACAACAGTGTGCGCATTATGTGTGCCAGTGGCATTGCTGCAGGTATCGCCGCCATTTTTAACGCGCCATTAGCCGCTGTATTATTTGTATTTGAAGTGATTGTGCGCGAATACAAGATTCATTACTTCTTTCCGATCATGCTTTCAGCCATATGTGGTGCATTATCAAGCCAGTTAGTTTTCGGCAATATTCATGAATATGACTTAATCAACGTCACTCGTATTCCGTTAGATCAATACCCAATTCTTGCCATAGGCGGTATCGTTTTAGGCTGCACTGCGGCGCTGTTTAATCACTCATTACTTAAAATGACCGCCATTGGTCAGCATTGGCCTTTAATTTATCGATTAATGATTGCCGCGGTCATCACCACCTTAATCGGCTTAATACTGCCACAAGCACTAGGCTCTGGTGATTTAGCCATTGAAGCCGCCATTAGCGAGCATCCAAGTTTATGGTTTTTAGGCGCATTGCTTGTGGCTAAAATAATCGCCACCATTGCTGCAATCAGTTTTGGCATTCCTGGTGGCTTAATTGGCCCCTTGTACGGAATAGGGGCATTAATTGGCGCCATGTTAGCCCTTGTTAGTGCGATTTTTTTCCCGTCAATTGCGCCTTATGTTGGCCTTTATACCGTGATCGGAATGACGGCGATGATGGGGGTGTGTTTAAGTGCGCCACTAGCCGCATTAGTGGCACTATTAGAGCTCACCAATGACGCTGCGATTATTTTACCTGCCATGTTTGTCACTATCCCCGCCTTTTTGATTGCCTATCAGGGCTTTAATACCAATTCGGTTTTTTTAAAACAATTGGACATTATGGGGCTTGGCTATAAAGTGCCGCCGGTTAATCTTGGGCTGCAAAAGAAAGGCGTACGGGCGCTGATGGATAAACGCTTTGTGATCGTTAATGACGATAATGACTTACTGCTTGAAGTCATGAAACGTGCGCAAGGCCGCCCAGTGATGGTACGTAATGCTGATAACAAAATTGAAATGCTCAGCCTTGAGATGCAGTCCTTTGAAGATAAAACCACCCTTTCACGGCATTTGATGCACGGCGTTGCTGATACCGCAACCTTAAATGAAGTGTACGAGCTATTGTCACTAAAACGCAGTGGTGAAGTGTATATTTATCAGAATAATACCAATAATGTCGTTGGGGTCATTAGCTGGGCAAACCTATGGCAAGAAATCCGTTCTGGGCAAGTATAATTGGCGTGAGATCTTAAATAACAGAAATAATCATTAGCATGATTTAATATTGGTTCACTCTCTGTTAAAATCTCGCCTCAGCCACCCTACATAACCACTGAGTAGATAGTTCTATTTACTCGCCTAATAATTGGAAATCAGGCTGATGACACAGTTTACAGGTTCTCACATCCTTTCAGTTAACCAACTGAATATTGATTCAATCAACACTATTTTCAACGTTGCCAATGATATGACCCCTTATGCACTTCGTGAAAAACGAACCAAAGTGCTTGATGGCGCCATTTTAGGTAATTTATTTTTCGAACCTAGTACTCGCACTCGAGTCAGCTTCGGTTGCGCATTTAATTTACTTGGTGGCAACGTAAGAGAAACCGTCGGCATGGGCTCATCCTCATTGTCTAAAGGTGAATCACTTTACGATACTGCAAGAGTATTATCGACTTATTCAGATGTTATCGCTATGCGCCACCCGGACGCTTTTTCAGTTAAAGAATTCGCACAAGGCAGCCGCGTTCCTGTGATAAATGGCGGTGATGGCGCTAACGAGCACCCGACACAGGCTTTATTGGATTTATTTACCATTCAAAAAGAATTGGGGCATCACGGACAAGATATCAGCGGCATGCACATTGCCATGGTCGGTGATTTAAAACATGGTCGCACGGTACATTCCTTGTCACGTTTGTTATGCATGTATAAAGATGTGAAGTTCACATTAATTTCACCAACTGACTTAGCAATGCCTGACTATGTGATCAGTGACATTGAAAATGCTGGTCATCAGATCACAATTACAGATCAGCTAGAAGGTAATTTACATCAGGCTGATATACTCTATTTAACTCGCATTCAGGAAGAGCGATTCCCTTCACAAGATGAAGCGGATAAATATCGCGGAAAATTCCGTTTAAATCACAGTATTTACACCAAACACTGTAAATCTAACACTGTGATAATGCATCCATTGCCAAGAGACTCTCGTGCTCAAGCCAATGAATTAGATAATGATTTAAATAGCCATCCTAGTCTGGCAATTTTCAGACAAGCTGATAATGGCTTACTTATAAGAATGGCACTTTTTGCTCTAACACTTGGGGTTGAAAATCAACTACAACAATACGAGTGCCCCGTTAATTGGTATTCACGCAAAGCCGATAAATAATTGGCTAACGACTTAAAAGGATTACACATGACCCGCTCAGAAGCGCTTTTTGAACAGGCTAAACAAACCATCCCTGGTGGCGTTAACTCTCCAGTCCGTGCATTTAATGGTGTCGGTGGCTCGCCACTGTTTATCGAAAAAGCCGATGGTGCATATATCTTTGACGCTGATGGTAAAAAATACATCGATTACGTTGGTTCTTGGGGCCCAATGATCCTTGGCCACAATCACCCACAAATTCGCCAAGCAGTATTAGACGCTGTGGAAAATGGCCTTTCATTTGGTGCGCCGACTGAACTTGAAGTCAAAATGGCTGAAAAAGTGATTGAGATGGTGCCATCAATTGAACAAGTTCGTATGGTAAGTTCTGGTACTGAAGCGACCATGAGTGCGATTCGTTTAGCACGTGGCTTCACTAACCGTGACAAAATCCTTAAATTTGAGGGTTGTTACCATGGCCATGCTGACTGTTTATTAGTAAAAGCAGGTTCTGGCGCGTTAACTTTAGGTCAACCTAGCTCACCAGGTATCCCTGAAGATTTTGCAAAGCACACACTTACCGCGGTTTATAACGACCTAGATTCAGTACGTGCTATCTTCGAGCAACACCCTGAAGCGATTTCTTGTATTATTCTTGAGCCAGTTGCTGGCAACATGAACTGTATTCCTCCGGTTGCCGGCTTCTTAGAAGGCCTGCGAGCAATTTGTGATGAATTCGGCGCATTGATGATCATTGATGAAGTAATGACAGGCTTCCGCGTGTCTAAAAGCGGCGCTCAAGGTCACTACAATGTGAAACCAGATCTTACTACCCTAGGTAAAGTAATCGGTGGCGGCATGCCAGTGGGCGCTTTTGGTGGTCGTAAGGATGTGATGCAGTTTATTGCACCTACTGGCCCAGTTTACCAAGCAGGTACTTTATCAGGTAACCCAATTGCGATGACTGCAGGTCTTGCACAAATGGAAGCCCTTTGCCAAGACGGTCTTTATGACGAGTTAGCAGCAAAAACTAAACGTATTGCAGAAGGCTTTAAAGCCGCTGCAGACAAGCACGGTATACCACTTAACATTAACTATGTTGGCGGCATGTTTGGCTTCTTCTTCACTGAAGACACCAGCCCTATTACTAGTTTTGATCAAGTGACTAAGTGCAACATGGAGCATTTCCGTAACTTCTATCACCTTATGCTAGATGAAGGCGTTTACTTAGCACCAAGTGCTTATGAAGCAGGCTTCTTATCAATGGCTCATGGCGAAGAAGAACTTGAAATGACCCTAGCGGCAGCAGATAAAGCTTTTGCGGCGTTAAAAGCACTGTAATCGCCCGATAAAATAAAAGGGGTTGATAGCATTGCTATCAACCCCTTTTTTAACCAAATAAGAACAAAGTTGCAACAACCCTGTTTATGTGATGAAATTCCGCGCACTGAAACAAACCAATATTAACTTGGTTTGCCTACTTTCATTTTAGCAATCTAGCTTTGCTAAGCAGCAATGGAAATATCAATATGTTTGAAGTCTTTCTCATATCGCTGGCAGTACTTGCCTTACTCAGTATTGTGTTTGAAGAAGTCACTCATATTAACAAAGCCAAACCACGCTATTTCTCGGCTGTATTGCTTGGATTAGTTTATTCATCTCTGCTGCTGGCACCGACAAAACCCCATTCATTGCCGCAGAGTTAAACGACAATTTACTGGAAATTGCCACCTTGTGGTTATTTCTCATGTCGACAATGACCTTTGTGGCTTATCTCAACGCCAAAGGCATGATCCAGCTGTTAGTACAAAAAATCTTTCCGCAGCAAGTTTCTGTCAGAATGCTGATGCTGCAAGTCGGCCTTTTTGCACTGGTACTATCCACCTTCTGTGACAATGTCACTGCCACCTTGGTGTCCTTAGGCTTATTAACCACATTTAATTTAGCAAGTCGAATGCGTCGCCGTATGGCAGTATTAATTATCTTCGCGGTTAACTCAGGCGGAGTAGCCTTGATAACGGGTGATGTCACCACCTTAATGATATTTCTTGCCGGTAAAGTGCAAATGTCACAACTACTGATTTTGTTTTTACCTGCCGGCATTAGTGTGATGCTATTAGCGCTGTTATTCTCTCTAAACGCTGAAGGTCATGTCAGTACCACACCGGTAGATAAACAACTAAACCCTATTGATATCATTATCGGACTGATTTTCTTAGTCACGATTGTTCTGACAATGCTATTTAATATCTTATTTGATATTCCGCCCGTGCTTACCTTTCTTGCTGGATTATCGGTGATGTTTTTAGTTGGGCGTACCAGTCACACTAAAAAGAAGAAATTCAAATTTTAGAGTACATTCGCCAAGTAGAATTTGACACTTTACTATTCTTTTTAGGGATTTTATTGCTTGTAGGCATGCTCAAGGAAATTGGCACTTTGGAGCTACTGACGCAGGCTTATGGGCTGTATAACCCAGCGATATCGAACTATTTTGCCGGAGTTGGCTCAGCAATTTTAGATAACGTACCACTGACTGCGGCGCTACTTAAAGCAGAGCCAGTACTCACCACAGCCCAATGGTTAGGTTTAACCTATTCTGTCGGTGTCGGAGGCTCACTACTAGTCATTGGCTCTGCTGCGGGGATTATTGCCATGAGTAAGATCAAAGAGCTCACCTTTGTGAGTTACTTAAAATACTTTCCTGCATTATTACTGTGTTACTCCGTGGGTTATGGCTTAACGATTTTAATCGCTAATCAGATCCATAGCTAAGGTGTTAGCTTTCAGACTAAGCGCTAAAATAATCAGAGCTAATAACTAAGCGCTAATAGTCTGTGCAGGCCCGATACTCTGCGCTAGTAGCACACATAAAACAATAAAGGCGCCATTGGCGCCTTTATTAAAATCAGAGATTAACTAAAGAAGTTACCCAAACTAAATTGCTGGCACTTTAAACTCTGAGCCATCGATTTCAAGTACCACATCTCTGGGTCTAATTTCGATAATTTTAAGCTTACCACTGATCACATCGCCTTCTTGAAGCTCTGCACCATCAATGTTTAACCAGCGATTATTTGCATCAGAAGAATAGACATGAGCCTGAATATTAAACTCTGGTACTTGTAATTGCACACTGGCAGGTAGCTCACCGTATTTAGGGATGCTATCTGATTTCGGAATAGGGATTGGGTCAAACTCAGCTTCAGTCACAGGTTTATTGGCTGATTCTTCATATTCAACATCTTTAAGAGCGGCTTGAAAAGCGGCCATTAAATTATTCGATTGCTCAGCAGTTAACTGATTTTTTTCTGGGGTGTTTTGGGTAGCGGTCACTTCATTGCTCACGCCTTGCTGCTCAAAATTGACGTTTTCAGCTGCGGTTGCCACTTTCATCTGCAGTGCAGTTAAATCCGATGTTTGCTTGTAGTTAGAATTGGCCCCTAAAATAATCGCATCTTCGCCATAGAGCGCGGTTAACTCAGCGGCAGTTAACTGCCTTTGGGAGTTATTCGAGCTAGCATTTGCAGTACCTGTTGAACTTACAGCGGTGGCTGCAAGCTCATTTTGCGATAGTGAGCTTACTTGACCTCGATTACTCTCATTCAAGCGATATTCATACTGGGTATTATCACCACTATTTGATGGACTCTTTGCAGGTGAATCACTTGAAGATAAGCTATTTAAAGACGAGTTATTTGAAGATAAGTCATAGCCAGCAACAGCTTGTGGTTTTGCCAAGGGCAAAGCCACTTTATTAGCAATCCTTATTTCTGCTGTGCCCGCTTGAACGGTATTTAAACTCAGGCTTTGTTGCGATGTGGCTTGCTTAACAGCTTCATTTTCCTGACTAGAACTTACCCCTGAATTCGCCGTTAAAGTCGGTTTCACTAATCTCGCTAAGCCCCAAGCAGATAACACACCTAATAAGATCACTGAGATTAACACCAGCGCCTTGCCCCAAAGCTGACGTAACCAATGCTGGTTAGTCGCTGGTTTATAACCAGCCCTTGGGGTTAATACCGCATCAGGTAATTCGCCCATCTGTTGCTGTTTTTCTTTGGTCACGGCATCTAATAAAATAGACATTAGCTGCGCCCTACTTTAGTTAATCTTGGGCCTTGCTTGCTGAGGTATAAGTTAAGCTGCACCAAGGTTTGGTTCCCTGCTATGCCATCAGATTTAAGTCCATGTTGACGCTGAAAGGCCATTAAATCTTGCTCTAAGGTATCATCGAAACGGTTTAATAATCTCGGCGCTCGTTGTTGCACCAAGGCTAAGTTATTTTCTAACCATTGAATTTGCGACAAACTGGATGTTTGACCAATTTCACTTGGCATTACTCCATCGGTTTGCCATAAAATTTCAAAGGTGCCGCTAAAATGACGGTTAAACCAATCCTTGCTGACCCAAAGCTGCTGCTCATTTAATTGCAGTAATACTTGCTCACCTTCGCGAGCTACCACAACCCCATAGAATTGCTTAGCTTGCTGATCTTCTAAATACACCACCGCCGGGTAATTAAGCCTTGCAATACTGTTCCAGTTCCCCTGCTGCTGATGGCACAACAGCCCTTGCTCAGTCGCTGCTTGGCAAGAAGATAAACCAATAATGGGTTGTTTTCCCCATAAGGCAAACAGTCCAGCAAATGCATTATCAATGCTGCGACTTTGCGCCATTGCGGCGCGGACAATGCTTTGATTGCGATTAACTTGTGTTAATGCCACAGGGACAACATCTTCAATAACAGCTACTTTATCAACCGCTTGTTTATTGACTAAAGCACTCGCCTGCTCTGAGCCGACCTGTTGAGGAAAAAAGCCATAAAAAGACACCCCAAAGGTAATCACTAATGTCGCAGCAATGGTTAAAGGCCAATGGGAGCGAGTCTCAACCGGCATTTCACCTAATACTTCAGCAGCAGCTTGCTTAACCATATGCTGATCGATTGGCACTTTTGATTGGCCATAACCGGCCATTAAGGCTCGTTCACACAACAGGTTAGTTAAGCGTGGAATACCGCCACTGTACTTATGTAATGCTTTACAGGCTTTTTTAGAAAATAATGGTTCAAAACGCCCAGCAACTTGTAATCGATGTTGCACATACAAGGCTATCTCTTCAACAGTCAAAGGCAACAAATGATATCTTGCGGTAATTCGCTGGGCTAACTGACGTAGCTCTTGACGCTTAAGCAGTTGCTGTAATTCTGGCTGGCCAATAAGAATCACTTGCAGCAGTTTTTTGGTATCTGTTTCAAGGTTAGTCAGTAATCTTAGTTGCTCTAACACCTCAGGGCGCAAATGCTGCGCTTCATCGATAATTAATACGGTATTGCGGCCATTTTTATGATTATTGAGTAAATACTGGCTGATTAAGTCGGTCAGTTGTTTAATTGAAGGAGCATCACCATAGCTAATGGCAAGTTCATCACACAAGGTTGCCAGTAACTCTTGTTCAGTTAATGAAGGATTAAGTATAAAAGCAGTATCCGTGTGCTCAGGTAATTGCTTTAATAAACAACGTGACACAGTGGTTTTGCCAGTGCCAACCTCACCAGTTAATAACACGAAGCCACCGGTCTCGCCCAGACCATAGGTTAAATGGGCTAATGCTTCTCGATGACGGTCGCTTAAGAACAAATAATGTGGGTTGGGTGCGATTGAAAATGGATTATCATTTAATCCATAAAATGCTTTATACATCGGGCCAAAAATCCTTATCTATAACTGACGGTTCAAGTTATATCTTGCCGTACTGCTTGTCAAAATTTAGCAGCAGAAATGTTAGTCGTGCTAAGATTTATCTTAAGATACTTAAGATAAAGCTCCTTAGGCAAAAACATTTATGAAAATCTATTTAGTGGGTGGCGCTGTACGTGACGGCATTTTATCACTTCCAGTCAAAGATAAAGACTATGTGGTAGTGGGCGGTTCAACCGAGGAGATGTTCGCCCTTGGCTATAGTCAAGTTGGCCGTGATTTCCCCGTTTTTTTGCACCCTAAAACCCAACAAGAATATGCCTTAGCACGTACCGAAAGAAAAAGCGGCCAGGGGTATTCTGGTTTTAGCTGCGATGCCAATAAAGAGGTAACACTGGAACAGGATTTACTGCGTCGCGATCTAACCATTAATGCCATGGCCCAAGATGACCAAGGCAATCTATACGATCCCTATGGCGGCATGGCGGATATTGAAAGTCGCCAATTACGCCATGTGTCGGATGCATTCATTGAAGATCCATTACGGGTTCTGCGGGTTGCCCGATTCGCGGCGCGTTTTGCCCACCTTGGTTTTACTATCGCCCAAGAAACAATAGCACTGATGCAAAGTATCTGTGACTCAGGCGAGTTAGCGTATTTAACGCCTGAGCGCGTGTGGCAAGAGCTAGATAAAGCTTTAAGTAGTCAGAACCCTGAAGTCTTTTTTGAGCAGCTGCGTAGTTGTGGGGCGCTTAAGGTGCTATTTCCAGAGATAGATGCCTTGTTCGGCGTACCTCAACCTGAAAAATGGCATCCAGAAATTGACTCAGGCATTCATACCATGATGGTATTGCAAGCCTCGGCTAAGCTCACTGATAAAAAAACCATTCGTTTTGCCGCTTTGGTTCATGATTTAGGTAAGGCCATCACCCCTGCAGAGCTTTGGCCAAAACATCATGGGCACGGCCAAAAGGGCTTACCGATAATCAAAAAGCTAGTACAAAGAATTAAAGCCCCAAATGAATACAAGGAATTGGCACTGCTGTGCAGCGACCAACATCAAAATATCCATAATGCGCTAGAGTTACGCGCTGAAACCATTATAAAGATTTTTGATAAGGGTGATTTTTGGCGCAAACCGCAACGCTTAACAGACTTACTATTATGTTGTCAGGCCGATATTCAAGGTCGAACAGGTTTTGAGCAAGCGCAGTATCCTCAAAGCGAGTTTTTAACCCATTGCTTTAACATTGCTAAAGAGGTCGATGTGCAACAGGTGATTAGTGATGGGTTTAAGGGCGCAGAAATTAAACAGCAGTTGAGCATACGCAGAGCTGAGGCCATTAGCCTGTATAAAAAAAGCCAAGTACAATAAGCGTTGCAATTGTAACGTTTAAGCATTCGTGATGCACTAAACGAAACCTTAGCACTACTTCAATATCAGAGTGATTAACCTAATACTAACGCCGTAGATTATGCCTTTTTACAAATTTCTACAGATGAATATCCTTATATTAATTGGGTTTACGCTGTTTTTTATGATTTTTTTTGCCAATTTGTGTAGCAAAATACAATAGCTGTGACATAATTAAAAGGCTGTTGGGTATTACTCCTCAGCAACTTATTACAACCTATAATGAAGGGATTTTCCATGAACAAGAAAGTATTAATGATTGCTGGTGTTGCTATGACTGCTCTTATCGGTGGTTGTGCAAACACTACTGCTTTAGAAGAAAGTGTTGCTAACCTAGGTAACAAAGTTGATCAACTATCTTCTGAAGTTAGCTCTTTAAAATCAGAGCAAAGCAAATTATCTGCTGATGTGAAAGATTCTAAAGCAGCTTCTATGGACGCTCAAGCTGAAGCTAAGCGTGCAAACGATCGCATCGATAACATGGCTTCTTCTTACAAAAAGTAAGAAACCATGAAAATTAGCTTATTTTTATAGGTTGATTATTAAGGCTTGAACATAGTAAACAGACTTAAGTCGTTTACCATTTCAAGCCTTAATTGTATCTGCAGGATTAAATCAACATAAGGGCATGCCGCGCAAACGTTAACTCTGTAATAAACTTACTTGGCTTCTGCTAGCTTTGCAGTAATCAATACATAATCAAATTCTAACCCTGTCACAGGATGACTCTTAATTTGATGCTTTAATTGATCATTAACCCGCCATGCAAGGTGGTTCATCTCCAACAGTGTCATCGCTTGTTCGCCGCTCACATCACCAGTAAAGCTAATCGATTTTGTATTAACCACTTCAATCTGCTTGGGTAAATTCAACTGCAATGGCTTTTCCGCTAAATTGTCATATACCTGCTGCTTCAGTTGCCATAAATGCCGAGGACCGGGCACTAACATTAATAATCGACCGCTGTCTTTTAACACCCTTAGGCACTCTTTACCTTTTAAAGCCACGTCAAATAGCGACACGATATCTAAACTGTTATCAGCAAAAGGTAACTTCTTATAAGGGGTAAGGATTAGACTAGCTGGGGTATTTTCTTTGCTGGCTGCAAATAGTGCGTTCTCAGCTTCAGAAACGCCCCAATGGCTAACATCAACATTAGTGCTGGTAGCAAGGTGTCGCAAATATAGACCATCTGCACAGCTAAAATTCAGGTGCTGTAGTTCGGTGCGCCCATCAATCAATTGATTAAATGACTCACTCAGTTTATCCATTAACGGTTTAAATAAGTCTTCAGCCATAAGAAAGCGTTTCGAGCGCAGTTGCTGACGTGACTCATTCGCGCCCTTGAACTTGGTTGAGGTAACAAAGGATAAATAGCCTTGGGCATTTTTATCAATATGATGCTTATTATCACAATAGTAGCCTGCTGAGGCCTGATGATAATGCAATGCTGTCGCACACTTAGGGCAGATCAAAATTGAGTTCATTACAGAAAACGTCCTAGACTTTACAGCTAAATTTAAGGAATAAAAAACGGGTGATAACACCCGTTTTTTATTTTATTAATCATTGATGATTTTGTCTCTCATAATGATTAATCTATTGTGGTTTATATTACAGGAATATAAAGCCACATAATACTGCGCCAAGAGTTAGGCGATACAGCACAAATGGGGTCATGCCAATCTTGCTGATAATTTTCAAGAAAAAGTAAATACAAGTATAGGCTGCAAAAAACGAAACCACGATACCCAGTAGCACCTCACCGTAATTAATCACCAAGTCACTTGAAACGGCATCTTTAGTCATTAAAATCGCCGCACCTAAAATCACCGGTATTGACATTAAAAATGAAAAGCGTGCTGCAGCTTCTTTGTTTAGACCTAACATCAAAGCGGCGGTGATGGTAATACCTGAACGTGACGTGCCTGGAATAATCGCCAACGCTTGAGCAAAACCAATTAATAGCGCCTTTCTCCAACCGGTTTGATACTCGGTTAGCTCATTACGGGCCATTTTATCACCGACCCACAACAGCAAACCAAATATAACTGTTGTGATAGCAATTACCCCAGGGCCACGAAGGTAGGTTTCGATTAAATCTTTTGCCATAAAGCCAAAGAACACCGCCGGTAATGTCGCTAAAATGATCCACCAAGCTAATTTACTGTCTTGGGTATGAACACCTTTAACCATGCTCGCTATCCACGCATTGAGCATGAGCCATATTTCTTTTCTAAAATAGATCACTACCGCTAATAATGAACCAATATGAACAGCGACATCAAAGAAAAGACCTTGATCTTGCCAGCCTAAAACTTGCGCCGGCAAAATCAGGTGAGCGGAGCTTGAAATCGGTAAAAACTCTGTTAGCCCTTGAATGATGGCAAGTATAATAACCTGAATGGTTTCCATGATTGTCCTTTATAATATTAACGTGTCAGTGTTGCAGGGAAGTCAAACTCAATCGGCCAAATATGCTGGCTAGATTTATCGTAATTATCCCAAAGTAATTGATAGGGTTGATGCGTTATTGGGTGAGTTAATTGCGGCGCAATTTCTGCCAGCGGCCACAATACAAAAGCATTAAATAAAATCTCACCTCGAGGCAGTTCAACCGGTTGCTGACAAATTTCATTATCATAAAGCAGTAAGTCGATATCTAAACTTCGTGGACTAAATTTTTTTTCACCGCGAATGCGGCCATTTTGCTTTTCTATTCGTTTAAAGCTGGCAACCACCTCAGCAATACTCATATCGGTATCAGCTGCGGCCACCATATTTAAAAAATTGGTACCTTGAAACCCAACTGCTTCACTTTCAAACATCCTTGATAACTGTAATGGGCCAAATTGCTGCTGCAAATCAATTAATCCTGACTGCATGTGTGCAACAGGGTCAATATTAGTGCCTAGACTGATATAAATACGTGCCATTAACTCACTCTGTAATATAAAGAACAAACATGAAAAGATGATTAAATAGTGCTAAAACATGTTACTAAAATTGACCGCGCTCAATAACCACACCAACAGAGACTGCAGTAGGTACCGCACCAGGTTTCATCACTGTCACTTTAACGCCTTCAACCTTAAATTCAGTCATCAAACACTCGGCAATCATTTCTGCGACAGTTTCAATTAGCTCAACGGGTTTTTGAGTGATTAATGCAGTGAGGCGATTAGACACACTTTCGTAGCACAAGGCATGTTGATAATCATCAGTGGCAGCAGCCATTTTATTATCCCAAGCCATATCTAAATCGATGAGCAATATTTGCTGTATTTGTTTTTCCCACTCGTAGATCCCTATTACAGTTTCAATTTTTAGCTCGCGAATAAGTACTTTATCCATGCTTTCTCCGAGTTTTACTCATTTTTTTAAAAAAACAGCCTAAAAAAGCTGATAATGACATCAATTAACCGTTATCATGATTTTTGTCTTTTTCCTGAGCAACTAAAGCAGTAGGATAATGGCTAGCTATTTATGAATGATAACCATTCTAAATAGCGTTTTAAAAGCTGATAATAACCATTAAGATCAAGTGATATAAATTAATGGGCGATGATACCCTAAGAAGACTAAGGACACCAATTTGAGCGCTGTTACAATCACAATATTGATGATTATAACCGCCTACCTAGCCGGTTCTATTTCAAGTGCCATTTTGGTTTGTAAATTAAGAGGTTTACCCGACCCTCGCACTGAAGGCTCAGGCAACCCTGGGGCAACCAACGTACTTCGTATCGGTGGCGCAAGCTCTGCTGCCTTAGTTTTATTTTTCGACATGCTTAAAGGCGCCGCGCCCAGCTATTGCAGCTACTTACTCGGTCAAGATGCGGTGTCATTAGGGCTCATTGCCATCGCAGCTTGTTTAGGCCACATCTACCCGCTCTTTTTTAACTTTCAAGGCGGCAAAGGCGTAGCGACTGCCTTTGGCGCGATGGCTCCTATTGGCGGCGATTTAGCCGCCATGTTAATTATTACTTGGTTAGTATTTGTAATTATTACTCGCTATTCATCATTAGCCGCCATTTTAACCGCAATACTTGCACCAGTTTACACATGGTGGTTAGACGAGCGCTTTGTCATTCCAGTGGCAATGCTCTCTTTATTAATTGTCATTCGCCATAAAGATAATATTAAGCGCTTGAGAGTGGGCGAAGAAAGCAAGCTTTCCCGTAAGAAAAAACAAGCTAACTAGTTTTAACTCAAACTATCTAACTGATTATATTATTGATATAAAAAAACCTAAGCCATGGCTTAGGTTTTTTCATATCAGGTAATGACTTAATTACACAGCAGACAAGGTATCTAATGGCCAGCGCGGCTTGCCTTCTACCTCTAACGACTCCACCTGCCCAGCTTTTAAGCGCTGTAAGCCAGCAAAAGCGATCATTGCACCATTATCGGTACAAAACTCACCTCTTGGATAAAACACCTCACCATTTAACTTAGCCATCATGGTCGCTAAATTTTCTCTTAACCGAGTATTAGCGCTCACTCCACCTGCTACAACTAAGCGATTATAACCTGTTTGTTTTAATGCGCGTTGACACTTAATCGCTAAAGTATCCACCACTGCCTCTTCAAAAGCGCGGGCAATATTGGCTCTTGTTTGCTCATCATCAGGCTCTTTAGCGATGGTATTTGCGGTAAAGGTTTTTAAGCCTGAAAAGCTAAAATTAAGCCCTGGTTTATCTGTCATTGGTCGAGGGAATTTATAACCTGCCTCAACACCTTTTGCTGCTAACTTAGCTAAACGTGGCCCACCAGGGTAATCAAGCCCCATCAGCTTAGCGGTTTTATCAAATGCTTCACCAGCAGCGTCATCAACCGATTCACCTAACACCTGATAACGGCCAATGCCTTCTACTTGCACTAACATTGAGTGACCGCCAGATACCAGCAGAGCAAGAAAAGGGAACTCAGGCGCATCATCTTCAAGCATTGGCGCTAATAAATGCCCTTCCATATGGTGAACTCCAATTGCAGGCTTGTCCCACGAATATGCCAATGAACGCCCAACACAAGCGCCGACTAATAGCGCGCCAATTAATCCAGGTCCTTTAGTAAAAGCGATGCCATCAATATCATCAACAGTAGAGTTAGCCTCTTTAAGCGCCTGCTTAATCAATGGAATAATTTTACGCACATGATCACGAGATGCTAATTCAGGCACAACACCACCATAATCTGCATGTAATTTCACTTGGCTATATAAAGCATGGGATAATAGTCCCTGCTCATCATCATAAACAGCGATTCCAGTTTCATCGCATGATGTTTCAATACCTAAAACCCGCATAGCATCTCGTCTTGATAAATTTGTAAGGGCGGCAATTCTACCTGTTGAGAAGATTTTATTCCACCAAGCATAATCATCAGTCTCAAAAAAATGACACCTTGATTGTCATTTGCGATTAACAAAGGGGTTTACAAAAGCATCGTAATCGATGTAGAATTCGGCACCATTTTAAATAGCCTTGGTTAATCTACCAAAACAGGTAGTGCCAAATTAACTACACCTAAGGGGTGATGGCGTATGCCAATTATTAAAGTACGTGAAAACGAACCATTCGACGTAGCTCTTCGTCGTTTCAAGCGCTCTTGTGAAAAAGCAGGTATCTTAGCTGATGTTCGCGCTCGTGAATTCTACGAGAAGCCAACTTCTGCACGTAAGCGCGCAAAAGCTGCCGCTGTTAAGCGTCTAGCTAAGAAGCTTTCTCGCGAAAACGCACGTCGCGTACGTTTATACTAATCTCACTATGAGCCTAGTCGAACAGCTAAAAGACCAAATGAAAGAAGCTATGCGTGCCAAAGATAAGGCGCGTTTGGGGACAATTCGTATGGCACTGTCTGCCATTAAACAGATTGAAGTGGATACCCGCGAAACTCTGACTGATGAACAGACAATAGCCGTTTTAACCAAAATGGTAAAACAACGTCGCGATTCTATAACTCAGTATGAGTCAGCAAATCGCCCGGAGTTAGCAGCAGCTGAAGCAGCAGAGATTCAAGTCATTGAAACTTTCTTGCCTTCTCCTTTAACAGAAGAAGAAGTTGCCGCAATCATTGATGAAGCTATCTCTCAGGTAGGTGCATCAACCATGGCGGATATGGGCAAAGTAATGGGAGCATTAAAATCTAAGGTTCAAGGTCGTGCAGATATGGGTGCCATTGGCAGTCTAATCCGTGCTAAATTAAACTAACAGATCGTTAATGTGTGAATAAGCCGTGCACCTTGCACGGCTTGTTTGTTTTATCTATTTGGTAATGCGAGACCTATAGCATTTATGGCGATACCTCGTGACTTTATCAATGAGCTAATAGCTCGAACTGACATTGTTGATCTAATTGATCACCGTGTACCTTTGAAAAAAGCAGGGAAAAATCACTCTGCATGTTGTCCTTTTCATAGCGAAAAATCACCTTCTTTTACCGTCAGTCAAGACAAGCAATTTTACCACTGCTTTGGTTGTGGTGCTCATGGCAACGCCATTGATTTTATCATGGAATATGACCGACTAGAATTTGTCGATGCCATTGAAGAGCTTGCCGGTAAACTCGGACTCGAGGTACCAAGAGAGCAAGGTACTGGTCCTAAAAAAGATCAAAGTTTAAGTCGTGACTTATACCAATTGATGGAAGAAGCGAATCTTTATTATCAAAATCAATTGCGTCAACACAGCGACAAACAAAAAGTTGTAGATTATTTAGAATTCAGAGGGCTCTCCAGTGATGTTGTAGAGCATTTTGGAATCGGTTTTGCGCCAGATGGTTGGGATGGACTATTAAGTCGATATCGCCAAAACCCTGCAGCACAAGACAAATTACTCACCGCCGGAATGCTAATTGCCAACGATAATGGCAAGCGATATGACCGCTTTCGCGATCGGTTAATGTTTCCTATTCGCGACCGCAGAGGCCGAGTTGTTGGCTTTGGTGGTCGAGTTTTAGGCGATGGAACACCAAAGTACTTGAATTCGCCAGAAACGCCCATATTTCATAAGGGAAATGAGCTTTACGGTCTTTACGAACTCAAGCAAACCCATAGAGACCCACAACAAGTATTAATTGTTGAAGGCTATATGGACGTTGTGGCGCTTGCCCAATTTGGTGTTGATTATGCCGTTGCATCACTTGGCACAGCAACAACCGCTGAACAATTTCAGCTGTTAGTGCGTAGTGCTAAAGAAGTCATTTGTTGTTACGACGGTGACCGAGCAGGTAAAGAAGCCGCTTGGCGTGCACTAGAAACCGCACTGCCTTTATTAAAGCCTGGTGATGTCGTTAGGTTTATGTTTTTACCTCAAGGCGAAGATCCAGATACCATGGTTCGCCAAGTAGGCAAAGACGGTTTTGAAGAGTTAATGGTCAGCGCCCTCGACTTACCGGCGTTTTTATTTGAGACCTTAACCAGTAAATTCGGTAGTGATAAAAGCTCATTGGCTAAACAAGCTATGTCGCTAATCGAACGTGTTCAAGACACTGTGTTACAGAATTTATTATTAGAAAATCTCGCCCATAAAATTGGTATGAATAGCGCAGATGATCTAAAGAAAAAGTTAGGTTTTGCAGTAAAACAGCAACAACCTATGAATAAAAAAGGTTTACAAGGGCGTGGTACCCCACTGCGATTAGCCATTGCATTATTAGTACAACGTCCAGAGTTAGGATATGGCTTAGCTGTACAACCCTCACTTGCACATTTAAAGATTGCTGGCATCGAATTGCTCAGTGATTTATTGAATTTAACTCGAGACCGAAAGTTAAACAGCGCACAACTACTTGAGATTTATCGTCAGCATGAACAAAAAAATGCGTTGATAAAATTGGCCCAATGGGACCACCAAGTGGCGGATGAAAACCTAGTTCAAGAGTTTAAACAATCCCTGATCTGGTTGAACAATCAATATATTGAACAACGCTATCAGGAACTGAGTCTTAAACAAACTCTAAATAAAGCTGAAAAAATTCAGCTCACGAAGCTTATTTCTATAATGAAAGGCATTGCTAAATAACATCTTTTATTAAAAAAATGTTCCCTTAAGTCATGTCATGGACTAGCGTACTTTAGTTCATAGAGCTATAATTGACGATTTGCTTGACACTTTGCCTCGGCAGGTGTCCAGTCGTTATTTCAGTTACCAACTTGGATGATATCTATGGAGCATACTCCGCAGTCGCAACTTAAATTGTTGCTTGCTAAAGGTAAAGAGCAAGGTTATTTAACCTATGCTGAAGTCAATGACCACTTGCCAGCTGACATGGTCGATTCTGATCAGATTGAAGATATTGTCCAGATGATCAATGACATGGGCATCCGCGTGTTTGAACAAGCGCCAGATGCCGATGACATGATGATGTCTGAGGACAACACCGACGAAGATGCAGCAGAAGAAGCTGCAGCAGCGCTTGCAACGGTAGAAAGTGAATTAGGTCGTACCACTGACCCAGTACGTATGTATATGCGTGAAATGGGTACAGTTGAGTTATTGACTCGCGAAGGCGAAATCGTCATCGCAAAACGTATTGAAGAAGGCATTAATACGGTTCAAAGTTCTGTCTCTGAATATCCGCAAGCGATTGCGATGATTTTAGAGCAGTTTGATAAGTATGAAGCTGACGAAATACGTTTAACTGACATTATCGCAGGTTTTGTTAACCCTGATGATGATGACGTAGCACCAACAGCAACACACGTTGGTTCTGAGTTATCAGAAGAAGAGTTAGAAGACGAAGATGATGCCGAAGATGCTGAAGACGAAGAGGAAGGCCCAAAAGGTCCAGATCCTGAAGAAGCTAAAGAGAAGTTTACTCAATTACGCGAAGTGTTTGAAAAAGGCTTAGCTGTTATTGAGAAAAAAGGCCGTGATCACCCTGAAGCCATCGGTGCTTTATTTGTCATTGGCGAGCTTTTCAAAGAATTCCGTTTAGTACCAAAGCAATTTGATCGCTTAGTAAAAAGCATGCGTTCTATGATGGATCGCGTACGTGTACAAGAACGTTTAATCCTTAAGCTTTGTGTTGAACAAGCTAAAATGCCAAAGAAAAACTTTGTTAAGTTCTTCACCGGTAATGAAACTGACTTAACTTGGTTCCATGCTGAAATGAGCAGTAATAAGCCTTATGCTGAAGGCTTACGTATGGTTAAAGACGATGTGATTCGTTGTAGCACTAAACTTGCTGCTATCGAAGAAGAAACCGGCTTAGTCATTCGCGCAATTAAAGACATCAACCGTCGTATGTCAATCGGTGAAGCAAGAGCTCGTCGTGCGAAGAAAGAAATGGTTGAAGCGAACTTACGTCTAGTAATTTCTATTGCTAAAAAGTACACCAACCGTGGCTTACAGTTCTTGGATTTGATTCAAGAAGGTAACATTGGTTTGATGAAAGCAGTAGATAAGTTCGAATACCGTCGTGGTTATAAGTTCTCAACTTATGCAACCTGGTGGATCCGTCAGGCGATTACTCGTTCAATTGCTGACCAAGCACGTACCATTCGTATTCCAGTACACATGATTGAAACGATTAATAAACTTAACCGTATTTCACGTCAAATGTTACAAGAAATGGGCCGCGAACCAACACCTGAAGAATTATCAGAGCGCATGTTAATGCCAGAAGATAAGATCCTTAAAGTGCTGAAAATCGCTAAAGAGCCTATTTCAATGGAAACACCTATTGGTGATGATGAAGATTCGCACTTAGGTGACTTCATTGAAGATAACACGCTTGAGCTACCATTAGACTCAGCAACAAGCGAAAGTCTTAAAAATGCCACTCATGAAGTGCTAGCAGGCCTAACAGCCCGAGAAGCTAAAGTGTTACGTATGCGTTTTGGTATTGATATGAATACCGACCATACCCTTGAAGAAGTGGGTAAACAGTTTGATGTAACCCGTGAACGTATTCGTCAAATTGAAGCAAAAGCACTACGTAAATTGCGTCACCCTTCTCGCTCAGAAATCTTGAAGTCTTTCTTAGACGAATAGAGTCTCACTAAGAAGTTGCAACAATAATGAAAGCCCGTTAATTCGGGCTTTTTTTTGCCTCAAAATTACTTTATTTAATATAAAAAACCTCATGATTGCTTAACAGATAACCAATTGAATCTTTTAGTCACAATTCTCAGCAATTGGCGGGTGACAACCGTGAATAAACTTCGTATACTTCTTTCCGCTTTCGATAGTGACGACTATCTTAAGTCGGCCCCTTAGCTCAGTTGGTTAGAGCATACGACTCATAATCGTCAGGTCCCCAGTTCGAGTCTGGGAGGGGCCACCAATTTATTGATAGGCCGCTTGGATTTATTCAAGCGGCTTTTTCATGTTTAAAATTTTAACTTTAGCGAAATACCAACAAATATCAACATCATCATTCCACGTAGATAGCGGCTGAAAACTCACAAATGATGTAAGTCACTAAATAGTTCTAGCTGCTTTATCATGACTTTAATTCCACTGTTAGCCTAAAGACATCAAACTAACATTCCATTGATTGCAAATAACACTCAAAGCGTTTTTATATTTGGCTGCCTTACTGAAATTTAACAAAAACACATACCCCAAATGATAACTTCACAAAAAATTGATCTAAAACACAGTTTATTTGTATTATTATATTAAATTAAACCTACTACTGTTACATCGCTGTTTGCCATGACATTTTGGCTCAAGGTTTTCGTTAAAAGGAATAAAAATGAAAAAAATAAAACTGTTACCCTTAGCGCTTATTGTTAGTAGTTTACTGGGTGGTTGTGCATCAAGCTCCGAAACGCCAACACCTTCAAATATCGAGATGAAACCAGCAACAGGTGAGCAAGTAGCGCCTGCTGATTATGCAAAATTTTCATCAATATTAAGTGCCTCAAAACTGCAAATATCAACACCAAACGCAAAACCCGGCAGTAAATATGAATTAGCTCAAGACAGCAATTTTAGCGGTATCGTTAATGAGCACTTTTATGTAGATAAAGGCTCTGAAGCCCTGGTCATGAATATGGAAGGTTATAAGTTACGTAACGAACTACGCGTCTTAGAAAACTTCAAATCTGATGAAAGCCAAACTTTTTATCGTCTATCTGCTGATTTAATGCCTATCAATCCACGAGAAGCCGTAGAAAATAGCCCTTCGAAAAATGATGCGATGACCTTCTTACAGGTACACAACAAAGGTACTTTTGACGATGGCAAGCATGGTGTGGGTTATATCCCTCACCCATTACTGCGTGTCGTTTACGAAGCCGACCGAAAAGGCATAAAAGATCATTATTGGGCTATCATCAAAAATAACAATGTGAATTGTGGTAAAGACAGTGGAAACCGCGATACGCCTGTTTGTAAAAATTCGTATGTGAGAATGAATTTAGGGAAGTTTACCCCTGATGTGCCAACGCATTTTGACATCATTGTTGGCGATCAAAAGCTGGTCATTAAAGTTGATGGTGTCACTAAAGTGAAGCATGACATTAGCTACTGGAAAGACATGCTAAGCTACTTCAAAGCTGGGGTTTATAACCAGTTCGAAAACGGTAAAAGCGAAGCTCATTTCTACAATTTAGAATACGCCATAGACACAAAACAAGCGCAATAAGCTCTCTTTAATTGCTGAGTAATACACCGCATTACAAACCAATGTAAACCGTTCTTATAAACACACGGATTACATTGGTTTTTCCATCTTACCTTGCCATTGAAATAGCTCTAACGGCCCTTAAACAGGTACTTAGTTCTTACTTTCACGTTCCTGTTGAGCGATTTCCAAATAATTTTGCGCCGCAGTAATGGCTTTAACAGCCCGAGAGTTAAACTCTCGATGATAGAGAATATAAACCACCAGCAAGCTGGCTATTATCAGTAAGATGGGGTTCCAAAACCAACAAAGCGCTGCCATGGAAAAGTAATAACTTCGTAAGCCATAATTGTAAGAGTGAGCGGCCTGATCGCCCACCGTGGCCATTTGGCGCGAATACTTTGCCAAGTTTTTATTGCTTCGTGTGCGATCAATGGGCGCTGCGCCAATCATCACATTTAAAAAGCCATATTGACGCATTGACCAAGTAAATTGAAAAAAGGCTAATACAAAAATACTTGCCAGCATAGCCAACTTCACCTGCACTAAGGCATGATTAGGTTCAGCGGCAAAGGGAATAGAGCTGATCACTTCTTCAAGGCGCTCAACTTGAGCAAATAAGGTCAATACACCCGCCAACACCAGTAAGGTGGTTGAGGCAAAAAAAGCGATATTACGTTCTAAGTTTGCCAACAATGCTGCCTCACCCACACGGATCTCCTTGGTCATCACTTCCGCCATCCAATAGATACGATGCTGATGCAAACAGCGGGCGATACAGTTCGTTGTTTTGGCCTTTTTACGGGCAAAAAAAGTGTAACCCACCCAGCATGAGAAGAAACACGCTAAAGCGATAAAATCGATAAAAGAGAAAAGCATAAGACTCAAGCTATTATGGAATTAATGGTTAATTATGCAACACATTACTCTTGCCTTAAATAGCCTTCATGTTATTAACCGCTAAATAATCAAGTTTAATAACAGCTAGGCAGTTATCAGCTTGATTGAAGCGTATATTTACGACCAAGGCAGCCTTTAAACCGCTAAGCAAATATATTTCATTTCAAGATACTCATCGATACCATGATGGGAGCCTTCGCGGCCAAGCCCTGAAGACTTCACTCCGCCAAAGGGGGCGACTTCATTCGAAATTAACCCGGTATTAACCCCGACCATACCGTACTCAAGGGCTTCTGATACTTGATATACGGTAGAGATATCTTTGGCGTAAAAGTAAGCCGCTAAACCAAACTCGGTATCGTTGGCTTGTTTTATCACTTGTTCAACTGAATCAAATTCAAAAATCGCCGCTAACGGCCCAAAGGTTTCTTTTTTGGCCACTTTCATCGACTGCTTTAGATTAACCAATACTGTCGGCTTAAAAAAGTTAGCGCCTAAAGCATCGCCCTTACCACCCAATACAATTTGACCGCCTTGTTGTAGCGCATCATCAATATGAGCTTGCACCTTTGCTACTGCGGCTTGGTTTATTAGTGGTCCAATAGTGACGCCATCATCTAAGCCGTTACCCACTTTGAGCTGTGCTGCTGCTTGGGTAAACTTTGCCACAAATTGCTGATATAAGCCTTTTTGAACATAGATACGATTAGCGCAAACACAGGTTTGTCCGGCATTACGATATTTGGCTTGAATAGCCCCTTCAACTGCCGCGTCAATATCAGCATCATCAAAGACAATAAACGGTGCATTACCACCAAGCTCAAGGGATAGCTTTTTAATACTTGGCGCGCATTGCTGCATCAGCTTTACGCCTACAGCGGTTGAGCCAGTAAAGGACAACTTTCTCACTATGGGGTTAGCACAAAGCTCTGCACCGATGGCGATGGCATCGCCGCTGATCACGTTAAATACCCCAGCAGGAACGCCGGCTCGACTTGCAAGCTCAGCTAAGGCTAAGGCGCTAAAGGGGGTTTGCGGCGCAGGTTTAAGCACCATAGTGCAACCCGCTGCTAATGCAGGTGCAGCTTTACGGGTTATCATCGCAAGCGGGAAATTCCACGGCGTAATAGCAGCGGTAACGCCTACGGCCTGCTTAATCACCATAATACGTTTATCAGCTTGATGGGCTGGAATGGTCTCACCATAAACCCGTTTGGCCTCTTCAGCGAACCATTGCACAAAGGAGGCGGCATAAGCGACTTCAGCTTTGGCTTCGGCTAATGGCTTACCTTGCTCTAAGGTCATAATCAGCGCTAAATCATCGCTATGGGCTAATATCAGCTCAAACCAAGTCATTAATATTATTTGGCGCTGTTTAGCTGTGAGTGCTTGCCATGCTGCTAAGGCACTATTGGCGCTTTCAATGGCTTGCTGGGTTTCAGTCTGGCCCATTCTTGGCACTGTACCTAGCTCTTTATTGGTGGCAGGATTAATAATCGTGTCGCAATGAGTCGATATGGCATCACGCCATTGCCCATTGATATAACATTGATGACGTAACAAACTGGGGTCTTGTAAATGCACAATCGTATCCTTTAGCAGCAAAATAGCAGACACTACTATCTTAGCTAAGTTTGCGAAGGTTAACGAGCTAACGATTTAGCAACTGGCTGACAACCAAGCTGTGCCCCCATTTCGCCCTTTATAATCGCCGCTTAAATGCCCTGTAAATGTGAGCTAGATTACAAAGCGTTAAAAATAATTGCATTCCTCAACTAGCAGAGTATTTTAATCAGTAAGACATTGAAAATTTTGATTTAACCTACTGAGTCATTTCAATTAATATTCAAGGCACTCAGGCTGTAAATACAAGGATATTGTTATGGTAGATACACTATTTAAAATATTATTTGTGCTGTTATTTCTGGTTATCGCTTACAAGCTCATTTTTTCAGGCAGCAGAGGATTGAAAGTCTTTGAAATGCATTTTAAAAACGGCAAACTCGATAAGCACTCGGGGAAAATCCCTGAAGCATTTCTGCGGGAATGTAAAAATATAGCCAAACACGAAAAGCTCACTTGTACTGTCAGAGCTGAAAAACTGAACGGGGTAAGATTACATGTCTCTGCCAATGTCGGTGACAAAATCACCCAACGGATCAGAAACGTTTTTCCATTTGAGTATTATGATAAGAAGCAACAGGACAATTCAAAGCTAAAGGGTTAAGGAAGCCAGAGGCTTTAGCGGTCAATATAAGTTGTATTAGTTGACCGCTACTGTAATGCCTACAATTTACTTCAATCTACTTCAATCTGCCTTCAATCTGCCTTCAGCCATTGATATTTGAGTTACTCTTTGCTGATGACTAACGTAACCTGAGCAACCGTAACCCCAAATTTGATGATATCGCTTTTGTTTATAATGGTGCTTTCATCCACTAAAAACATCCAGTCATCAAAATGCACCTCATATTCTGAGTCATCAACCTCTAAAATCATGTCATAAGCCCAGCGCAGCGCACTGCCTCTGGCCTCACCGGTCGCAGTGCCTAAAATATCATTCGCCGTACCTTCATATTGGCCATTACCTAAATCGGTTATATGCCAAATTCGGGTTTGCTTTTCGCCATCATCATAAATAAACCACTCGTTAATAACCCCTTTATTACCTTGCCAACTGGCTTCCATAGTGACGGTAAATTTTCGGGTCACTGTGCCAGAGAAGTCTTGTACGATACCCGCCGCAGTTAACTTGCCGTCAAAAAAGCTACGTAAATTAAGTTCCGGAGTGGTTTTATCATAATCTTCAATAGATGCTGATGAACACGCTGTCAATAACACTAACGAAATGACCAGCAAAGATGACTTCTTAGCCATAGCGTAAGCGCATTGCAACTGTCGCCACGTACTGTTTAATGCCGTTAACGCTAAACTTGCTTTAATCATTTCTTAACTCCAATTAACTGCTGACGTAATTTAGGTCTACTGGTATTTTCTGATAACCAAATGCCAAGAAATGCGTCTGCAAACCCCGGTTCTAAGATCATCGCCAAAGGCTGTTCGTTATAAAAAAACTGGCCTTTATTTTGCTCGTGCATCATAAAGCTTAGAGTGTCACCTTGCTTAACATCAGGCCATATACCTTCTAGATGAGCCTGCAGTTGAGGGATGCGACTTTGCTCGATACCAATGTGCTGCCACTGCTCTACGGTAGCTTCAATTAAATCTTCTGCATCAATATCTCTATGGTATTGGATTTCAAGTTTCAGTGGATATTGCTGATTTTTGTATTCACCATCTACTGACATTAGCTTGGCGCTGTAAACCGAAAACCACAATAAATCCAGATCGGCTTGGCCTACCAGTTTAAAATCTGTCGTGGCTAATGCTGTCGAAGCTGGTGTCGTTGGCACTGACGAAGATTGCACTGATGAAATTAGTTCTGCTGCGGGAGTTGGCTCAGTATTTAACTCTTGTGCGTTAGCCAATACGTTTGTACTCATAACAGCTAAGATACAGGCACTAAAAAAAAACCTAACTAAGCTCAAAACAACTAAGTTAAAAATTGCACGTGTATTTACACCAAGCGCATTAGGAACTGCTAACGAGCTTATCCGAGAATAACTATTCATCATATTGAGTTCCTCTATTGAGCCAATATAATCAGCCAACCACAGCCTGATAATTGCACCGCCGTTAGGTACACAAAGCTGGGTTAATTAAATAAGCTGGGCAATTTGTTTCACTTCGTGTTTGTGGCGAATGAACTTGGCAATGTGAAAAAATAACGGCATCAACAAGGCCCAAATAATGGCTAGAATTGCAGTGGTAAACAAATCGCCGTGAGGGAAATCGACCGCGCCAAAGTTGGCTCCAGCAAGGTAACTTAAACTACCAAATACGCCACCAACTAACACTTGAACAATAATGGGTAAGCCGCTAAAAATGCTTAAACTGTAATTAAGTGAAATCGCAAAATAACACCACAGCAGTAATAACCATATAGGCACAACCGTAAAATCAAAAAGCCCCGTTAAGGTAAGCGTTAAGTCAACTAGTACCCCGATAATGGTGCAACTGAGCATCACTTTGATATCTAAAACCCGTTGACGGCTGACGATAAAGTGCCAAATCAACAATAATCCTGGGATATATAGCAGCTGATTGCCAGCTAATACCCCTGCCCACCAGATAATCTGAAAGGCAATAACATTGATGATGATATTATGATTAACCCAGAGCATATACGTTATGCGCCACTGGCTAATGCAGTACGATATTGCGGACTTACTGCCACTAAATGAACTGTGCTGGTAGTTCTTTCTAAAAATCCACCTTCACAATAACTCAGGTAAAACTTCCACATTCTGATAAAGTCTTCGCCATAGCCCATCTCTTTGATTCGGTCTTGGGCTTTATCAAATTTTTCATGCCAATGGTTTAAGGTTTGAGCGTAATCTTTACCCATATCATTGATGGACCACACCACCATGTCAGTTTTATTGGCAATGTGCTTAATCATTTCACTGATAGACGGTAAACAACCACCAGGGAAAATATAGCGCTGGATAAAGTCGACACTTTTACGGTAACTGTCATAGCGCTGATCAGCTATGGTAATGGCTTGAATTAACATGCGCCCATTTGGCTTAAGTAAACTTTCTAACTTCTTAAAGAAGCCCGGTAAATATTCATGACCTACCGCTTCAATCATTTCAATGGACACCACGCGGTCATACTCACCGGTCAAAATACGGTAATCGTCTTTTAACAAAGTTATTTTGTCAGTTAAGCCTTCTTGCTCTACCCGCTCTAGTGCGTAATCATATTGGGCATCAGAGATAGTTGTCGTGGTCACGGTGACATCAAAGTGCTTGGCCGCATATATCGCCAACGCCCCCCAACCAGTACCGACCTCAAGAACGGTTTGCCCCGCTTGTAAATCAAGACGCTCACAAATGGTTTGCAGCTTATGCTGCTGGGCTTGTTCTAAACTGGCATCGTGGTGCGGGTATAGCGCGCTTGAATAGAGCATTTCTTTATCTAGAAACTGCTCATACATCGGGTTGCCTAAATCATAATGCGCCAGAATATTGCGCTTTGAACCCGTTGATGAATTGCGGTTAAACAAATGACCGATACGATTAATACCAACACTAAACCATGAAAAGTAACGCTCAATTTTATCCAGTAATGAGAGGTTTCGGGCAAAAAGCTGCACCACTTTAGTTAAATCAGGGCTCGACCAATGACCTTGAATGTAGGCTTCGCCAGCGCCAATTGAACCACCCCAAATGATCTGCTTGTAAAAACTGGGGTGAGACACCTGCATAGTGGCATGCAAGTCAGAATCGACATTACCAAAGCTTAAGCTTTGCTCTGAGCTGCCAATTGCAGAGTTATCAGAACTAACAATGGTAAGATGGCCATCTGACAAGTGGGCTAATGCCTTAAGCAAAATCTTCTTCGCAAAGCTGTCAGAAATAGTCTCTTGCACTAAGCTGGTGTTGGTTGCCGCATTTTCCATAACTCTCTCCGCTGACTACTTTTTATATGCAATTTTTTCTGCGCTATTAGTATTTTAGCTGTAAATTTTATTTTTACTCATAAACAACAGGTTAGATTTCAATACACTAAAACTCTCGCTAGGCAAAAATTATTTGTTATGAGTTGAACATTACTAAACCAATACGCATCATTTCATGATTTGGTTTAATTTAAGTTTGTGGATGAGAGATAAAAGGGATCCGTTTAATAAATAACTTCAGCGCTTGCCAATAAATTCCAAACATAATTTTCAATGTCATTAGCGGAAAACTGAGCAACATACTGCGAATATTTTTGGCGGTAAAATCCTTTTTCTTGAGGAGTAAACTCGCATCAAACAATTTATTGTCTGCATCATCCCTGTTTTGTATAGTCACATTTAAGCGCTTACTTGGCGCAATCACCTTCCAGAAATAATGCATATCAAGATCCATAAATGGCGAGACATGAAATACTTTATCTGTGGTGGTGGTTTTAATGAGATTGACTAAGTAACAGTGACACTGATCCCACGGTGTATTACTCACCTCCGCCAGCATATAAACCGCTTCATCACCTTGATAGCAAAAATAGAAGTTAACCGGGCTAAAATAAAAACCAAAATGCCTCACTTGGCCAGCAAACACGACTCTGTCACACTGCGTCTGAGCCCCAAGCTTTGCTATCGTCCATAACACCCGCTGTTTCAGCGCTTGCGGCGGGCTCATTTTATCTATCAATGCTGCATCAACAGGGGAGCAATTAAACTGGCTTTCAAGGGCATTTAAATAATCATCAGGATTAAATCGTAGTACTGAGCGCTCAACTGCGCTAAATAAACGGCTAACCTTAGACAACTGGGCCACTTCATCTAAGTCTAATGCCAGCATGGCTATCTGATAACTGAAGCTGTGCTGCTTGGGCGTAAAACGTCGATGAATAATATCGCCACTGTATATTCCACTGCTGAATTCACTCATAGGCTAATGCCAAAATCATTGCACACATCAAGTGCACTGTGAACGCCATCTTCATGAAAACCGTTATACCAATAGGCGCCAGCAAAGTGAGTATGGTTAACGCCGCAAATGCGTTTACGTTCGCCTTGGGCTTTCATGCTCGACTCATTAAACACTGGGTGGGCATAGTTAAATTTTCTGAGAATTTTAGACTCATCAATTAAATCCGTTTGATTTAAAGTCACACAAAAAGTCGGCGCATCTTTAGGTAAGCGCTGTAAAATGTTCATGTTATAAGTCACGCTGGCAGGTCTGTCGGCAATTTCAGCTGCATCCTTGCCTTCTAGGCGGTAATTCCAACTAGCCCATGCCGCTTTGCGTTTTGGCAGTAGATTAGTATCTGTGTGCAAAACTACTTCATTATTTTGATATGCCATAGCCCCTAAGACTTGTTTTTCATCGTCAGTAGCATCGGTTAGCATCGCCAACGCTTGGTCACTGTGACAGGCTAAAATGACTTCATCAAAGCGTTGAACTTCGCCATCATTAATACGTAAGTTAACCCCATCGTCGCTGCGTTCGATAGACGTCACTGCAGAGTCTAAAAACAATCGCTGTTTGAACGGAGCAATAAGCGCAGGAATATAACTGCGAGAGCCACCTTTTAATACATACCATTGTGGGCGGTCACTGATATTAAGTAAGCCATGATTATGGAAGAACTGGATAAAGAAGCGCAGTGAGAATTTGCGCATATCATTGATACTGGCAGACCAAATTGCAGCGCCCATTGGCAAGATATAATGTTCGCTGAAAAAGTCAGAGAAACCTTCAGCATCTAAAAATTCCCCTAAGCTATTACTCGGGTAATTCTTAGCTTCAAAAATGGCCTTACATTGATTATTAAACCGTACTATCTCTGCTAAAAACTTATAAAAATCAGGTTTTAATAAATTACGTCTTTGGGCAAACATGCTCCACAAGGTGTGGCCATTGTATTCCAATCCCGTTTGCACATTACGTACACTAAAGCTCATTTCAGTGGGTAATGATTCAACGTCTATTTTTGCCATTAGCTTTTGAAATCGTGGATAAGTTCTATCATTAAATACAATAAAGCCACTGTCGATAGCATAGGGCTTACCGCCTACTTCAACATCAATGGTCGCGGTATGGCCGCCTATATAATCATTAGCTTCAAATACGCTAACTTGATGAAGTTCACTGAGCAAATGCCCACAGGTCAGCCCTGATATACCCGAACCCACAATTGCTATTTTTTTCATATTATTCCTTCAACTCATTATTATTATTTTTGCTATGACTACAGTTAATGGCATTTCAATTATTGTTAATTTTTCAAGCAGGCTTAACTTATTTTCGGCGCTAAAATTTTATTAATCAGTGCCGATGGTAAACATGATAAGCCCTTAAGCAATAAGGTAAATCGCTTCGGAAAATGAATTTCATCCTTAGCTTTTTTTAATTCTGTAAATATTGTTATTGCCGCTTTTTCAGCAGTAATTTGCATGGGCATAGCAAAGTCATTTTTATCGGTCAAAGGCGTTTTAACAAAGCCTGGGCAAATAACACTGACTCCAATACCAAATGCTTTTAAATCAAGGCGAAGACTGCTAGCGAGGTAATTTACCGCCGCTTTTGAGGCGCCATAAGCTTCCGCTTTTGGGAAAGGCAGGTATGTCGCACTTGAGCTCATTAATGCCACTCTGCCGTTAATGGCCACTAGCGGTAAAAAATGCTCTAAACAATAACCCATCGAGATGACATTAGTTTGAATCACTCGCTCAAATAAAGCGCCATCAAAACGCAGCGGATTTTCAATGTATTCACAACTACCCGCATTAAGAATAACCAGCTGTAATTTCGCGTTAGATGCGGCTAATTTATCTGATAATGTTTGCGCTGCGGTTTGAATTTGCGCTTTATCGTTAATATCAAAAGCAAGCGGCACAACGCCACTTATGGCATTTAAGCGCTGCTCATTACGGCCACAAGCAAATATCATGTAGCCTTTTTCAACATAAAGCATCGATAGTGCTAAACCGATACCAGAACTGGCCCCGGTGATTAACACTGCAGGTCTTGCTACTGATTGATGAACGTTTCCCTGATGAGAGTTAGCTTGTTCCATTATGCTGACGCCTTGTTTTTGATGAACTTAATCAACCGACCTACTAACGGGAGTTGTTCATACAGCATACTGCCAAGATCAAAATAATCGCGATGGGCTGTAATTTTATCGCTAAATTTAAGCTGGCTCATTCCTTCAACAGTGATGAGTTGGCCGTTGTTTAATTTAGGGTGGCGGTAGTGCATTGCCCAGAAAACGGCGGCCTGCTGATGGCTACAGCTCACCTCTTTGATATCAAATTCAATATGGTCAACGTTGGCATAAAGGTTAGCAAAGTACAGGCTGAGATGTTCAATACCTTCAACTTTGTGTAATGGATCTTGAAAGATAATCTCATCGCTATACACCTGATTGAGCAAGTGTAAGCTGTCTTTATTTAGCTGCTGATACATGCCGATAAAGTCATCAATTATTTGTGGTCTGGCAAGATCATTATTGCTGGCTGGCTCAGTTAAATGACTTACGGTATTGGCAGTACTTGGCATTATGTCTCCTTTACCACCTCAAATAACGATTAGCTGATTAACTAATAGCAATCTAGGTGGCGCTTAGCTAAACCTTGCAAACTTTGGTAATCAAATCGAGCTGTCATATTGCGACTGCAAGATTAATAGTAAGCTTAGTTGCACGTTTTGTCCTATGTTTAACCGATAAATAACTTAAATAATCATTGATTTTCAATAAGTAAATAATGCTACTTAATCGGATTGTTAATGATTAATACGCAACGATAGTCGCTGCAGATCACAATAAAAAAGGCGCTTAGTTTTCACTAAGCGCCTTTAATAAACACAATAATCAGCTTTGGCGATATCAGTCTCTATCGCTATTTTAAGCTAATAAATTTAGCTCACTGGTAACCTCTTGCAGCAATTGGGTCCCAGTTTTTCTCAACTTCTTCTTTGATGAATTTTTGCTTCTCTTCGCTTAACTTAACTTCATCAATTCCAACCGCAGCATGAGCAGATTCTTTACTGCTAATGTCAGGGTATTGCACCTCGGTAACCTTAAGCAATCTAAGGACTCCCGCAATAGACTCACGCGCAGCGGTTGCTTGCTCAATAGCTTTAGTTAATAACTCACGACCTTCATCTGGGTTATGGGCATATAAACCATGTGAAGCCATGGCAAAATCCCAGCGCCACTGTCCGTGACGAATCCCCATGATGCCTTCATTCATTTGATGCCAATTTGCACCAGCATCCCAAGCGGCTTTAGCTTCGTAATGCGCCTTAACCAATAGGCCCTCAACCTTACGTGCCATGGCATCAATTTCTTGTTTATCACTGTTCAGTTTAGCTGTGATTTCGTCTTTACTTTGATGACAGCCTTTACAGGTTTGATCAAAATACGGTAATGCTTTATCAACCTTATGGCTGGTAAATGTCTCACCTTGTTCATTTTCTTCCGCAGGCATATGACAAGTAATACAGGTTACGTTATGTTCAGCATGCTTACTTCGGCTCCAATGCTCAAATTCTGGATGACGCGCTTTGAGTATTGGCGTTTTAGAAATAGGGTGAATCCACTCGAAAAAACGGCGGGTATCATAGTACTTCTCAATATCATCAGCTGTACTACCGAAGATCCAAGGCATGTTTACTACGTTACTTTTTTCAGGCTGGAAATAATAAGTCACGTGGCACTGGCCACAAACTTGTGCACCCTGCATAGAAACTGATTGTTCCGCAAATGGCAGACCCACTTTATTCATCGCATTCTGAGCATGAGGCCTTGGTAGGGCTAATTTTTCAGAACCGTTTTCATGGCAATCACTACAATAAACCACGCTTTTAATTTCAGTACCTAAATCGGTAAAGTTTTTTGCTGAATAACCTTCAAAGCCTAACTCATTAATTAGTCTTGGTGCATCAGGGGTTTTACAAGTCCAACAACTGGCAGAGGTGCCTTTCTCGCCTTCTTTTGGTGGCACACCAGTACGCAAGGTTTGGGTAACATCAGCGACAGCAAATTGATGCCCCCTTGGGCTGTGATATTCTTTGGCAAATGATGAACCAGCCCATAAGATGATGTTAGCTGGATACTGGGCTAACATATCTTCACGTTCAGACTGCTCTTCAGTTGCCGCCCATGACTCATAATGTTCAGGAAATTTAGTTTCAAAAATATCCTTGGCTTGTGACGCCACCGCGCCGCCAAAAAAACTCAAGCTTAATAATACCGATACTGCTTTTACTGCCTTTGATTTAACCACTAAATCTCGGGCAACTAGGGATAAACGTTTGTTCACTGTGCTTCCTTAATATTACAAACTGACATAACTGACTAGTATAAATTCTATAGTTTTAACGACTTAAATTGCTTAAAACGGTGACTTCACTTTTAGCTGACCCAGCTTAGCCAGGCCTGCCATCAATACGAGGTCGAGTAAGTATTGGGCTGTAATGCAGCACAAATAATCCAAAAGCCATAAACCAAAACCCACCTGCTAACCACAACCACATTTGGGTTTGAGCGGGTAAAAGCAAAGGCATAATGGCACGAAATATTGCAGCTATGGGTAAACAGGCAAACGCCAATACCATGCTAGGCCCTTGGTAAATATTTCTACTGGTGTGGCCCAGTGACACTCTTGAAATCATGGCTAAACATAAAGATGCGACACAACCCACAGCAAATAAGTGCAACATGCTTCGATAAGCATAGTCATCATTGATAAACCAACCTAACCCCAGTAGCGATAGTGGCAGTGACAAATAAGACACATGTAATGACCACAACATCGGCTCAGACAGGGTTTTGTGGGGTAACCAACGGCTAAATCGAACTAAATGCAGCGTACCTGCTAGCAATAACAACACTTGCTCAACAGCAACTGGGAATAACTTAAATATAGCTTGAACAGCCAAAAGTACCATTAATATCAGCAAGCCCTTTTCTACAACAAAAATTGGCTGAGCTTTAGTAGCCTTTAAACGCATGGCGGTAAAAAACGGAATAACCCGTCCACCAACTATGGTAATCAGTAGCGCCAGCCAAAATATCATTCCCTGCCAAATTTGATTAGCTAAAATAAAATTGCGTTCGTTTAATGCGTAATAACTCACAAGATTAACTATAAGCGCTACCATGAGCATGATTGAAAAACCAATGTTCTGCCATTGCTTTACCCGATAAACGCATCGCCACATGGTAAATGCAGCAATGCCTAAAAAGACACTATCAAAAAATGCCGGTAAAATTAACGGGATATCCATCGGCAATAACAGCAGTAACCTAGCAAGTAGCCAACTGATAAAAGTAATCGCCAGAGGGATGCCTTTAAGGCTAGGTTGATTGGTCCAAGTTTGCACTGCCGTGAGTAAAAAACCACAGACAATAGCTAAAATAAAACCAAATAACATTTCATGGGGGTGCCACCATAAAGGTAATACGTTCGCCCAAAAGTTACTATTAAACAGACTATATTGCGGGGTAAACCAGCCCATTAACCATAATGGAATATACAGCATGGCAATCACTGCGCCACCCAAGAAAAAAGGCCTAAAAGCTAAACGCCAAATAGCAGCGGTTTTTTCCGTTTCTGCTGGGTCGTCAATATTGAGCATAGTAATCAAGCCTTTTTTGGTGAACACATAACATGCATTTTATATACATATTATATTATGCTGTTCTGAGCCAAGCAGCAATAGCGATTAGCCATTCTGTTACAAACCTAATTGAAACTGTGAACTCAGGCAAACAATCATAGCGTGCTTGGAGCAAATAAGCTCAAAACCAAGTCACTGCATTAGCAATGACTATTGGGGAGATGGTTAAGTTAACTCACTCGTTTCGCCAGCTTTAATCGGCAAACAAAGGGGAAGCAAGGACTAAATAAGAATGGAGATATGATTAAAATATACTGCTCATAAAAGGCCAGAAAGCCCTAGCGCTTTAGCGCGCTTAGGACTTCAATGGCACGCTTTCTCGCCATGGCATGTTCAACTATCGGACTGGGGTAGTGCAATTTAGCAGACGAAAACTCACGTTCAAAAGCAAATAACTCGCCGTTAGCATTGATATCTTGCTCACTTATTTCATTGCTGTTTATACCATCACAACTCAAAGTATCACCACTGAATATAGGCTGATGAATTTGCTTTAAACTCACCGAGGCCAACTCTGGAATATAATGCTTGATAAAACTGGCATCGGGGTCAAATTTACTACTTTGATTCATCGGATTAAAAACCCGAAAATAAGGCTGGGCGTCACAGCCCGTACCAGCAGACCATTGCCAACCGCCATTGTTGGCAGCCAAGTCACCATCGATAAGGTGCTGTCGAAAATAGCGCTCGCCCCAACGCCAATCCACCAACAAATGCTTAGTTAAAAAGCTCGCCACCACCATGCGCAAACGATTATGCATCCAACCGGTTTGATTTAACTGCCTCATTGCGGCATCAACAATGGGAAAGCCGGTTACGCCGTCACACCAAGCTTTGAACTCTTGGGGATGATTACGCCAATTTACTTTGCTGCCATTTTCATTAAAGTTTTTGCCTTTAGACAAATCAGGAAATGCCACTAACAGGTGCCGATAAAACTCACGCCAAGCCAACTCATTCACCCAGGTTTTAGCAGGACTAGTATCATCCACTAATGCATCTGGAAAACGGTTCAATACTGAGGCGAGACATTGGTTAGCACTAATCACCCCGATGGCTAAATAAGGCGATAAACGGCTGGTACTGTCTAAGGCAGGAAAGTCTCTTTCTGCTAAATAATCCTGTAAATTATTAGCGCAGAAACGGTCTAAAATGCCTTTAGCGGCAGCCTCGCCTGCAAGCCAATGCTGACTAGAGACTTTGGGGTAATCAAATGCAATTGTCTTTGGAGCCTTAAGCGCAGGCCCCATAGCCGCTGGCACTGCCACAGGGGCAATTCGCCTAGATGACACTATCTCACGCCAGGTTTTAGAAAAAGGGGTAAACACCTTGTACATCTTGCCTGCAAGATTAGTGACCTCCCCTGCAGCAACAATGCAATCTTGAGCGATAAACTGGATAGGTACACCAATATCAATCAGCTGTTGATCGCGTTTACGTTCATTAAACTCGGGTTCCTGGGTGGCAAATACCTGATCTATTTGATTATCGATTAGGTATTGCGGCATCCAGTCCATAACATCGTCGAACCAAGGTAAGGTTATCACCTCCAACTCAACCCCTAATGCAGCTAGACTTTGGGCTAAAAGGTTGACATGGCGCTCAATAAAATCCACTTGAATCGGCGCGACATCATGACTTTTCCACTGCTCAGTACTGGCAATAAAAATCGCTTTAACTTGACCATTTGTTTGACGAGCCAGCTCAAAAGCTTCAACAACACTATGGTTATCAGCAAGACGCAAGTCTTGCCTAAACCAAATTAAGCTATTCATTAATACAACCTCTTAGCTAAAGTCTTATCTGGTTTACGCCAACCGCAGGGTTAATACGACCACGTTTATTACAACTTAGTAAGCGTAGCGTAACCTGAGTTCTTCTGGATGCGGATTTAAATACACCTGCCCTTCAATATAAGGGGTTGGGTGTTCGCGTAAATAATGGTTAATTAAGGTTATTGGCACCAATAAGGGTAATAGTCCTTCGCGGTATTTCATTATCGATTCGGTAAGCTCTTCTTTTTGATCTTTAGACAGATGTTTTTTGAAATAGCCCTGAATGTGCTGCAAGGTACTGGTATGGTTTTTTCGCGTCGCTTTGATCTTTAACGCCGTCATAAAGCCTTCAAAATAGGTTTGTGCTGTGGCCTCAAGATCATCAATCTGCGCTAAGATTGGCCCTAAATCACGATACCATTGTGGGCTGTGAGCCATTAATAGGTATTTATAACGGGCATGAAACTGCATGAGTTTGTGCTTAGTCCAGCCTTCAGCTTGCAAGCAATGCCATTCATGGTAAGCATAGACGCGGGTAATAAAGTTCTCTTTTATCAAAGGATCATGTAGCCGCCCTTCTTCTTCCACGGGTAAATGGGGATAGGTCTCCATTAATTTTCTTGCATAAACTCCCACACCAGATTTAGTGCCATTATTGGTACCGTATTTATACTCAATCACCCGCTCCATACCGCAGGTTGGCGATTTAGCGCAGAGAATATAACCACCAATAAAGTTGAGTTCCTTAACCCGCTTTTCACTAAACTCAGCAAGTTTGTCGGTAACATCGATACTGCCATCAGCACTTTTAACGAATATTTTATCGCCATCAAGTTCTTGTCTAATGGTTTTACGGGGGGTTCCCATTCCAATGGCCATTTCAGGGCACACACTGATGTAATCGAAAAATGGCGCCAAATCTTTATTACAATAATTAGAATTTTTATGGCCGCCATCAAATCTTACTTTTTGCCCTAACAAGCAACTACTAATACCTATTTGGATTTTCTCTGAGTTAAAGATTTCTGTATTCACTATACAACTCCTTGTGGCGACTACTTATGGCGTAGAAATATTTACGATTACTATCATTAAATAGATCATCTTTTTTTATTGATATTAGTCCTGAACTCAATTTAAGCAATCACTCTTTTGCAGTTAATTTTCAAGAAGTTCTGACTAAGGTTAACAATGCTAAGGTAAACATAGAAGTATTGTCCCACCCCATAAAAAAAGGGCTACGCAATATCTGCATAGCCCTTCTAAAAATGTTTTTCGCTTGAGTTAATACGCCTCGCTTTAAGCCGAGTGTTTTTGCCCAAACTTCTCTAAGCCCCAAACTAAGCTGATACCAACAATTAGACAAATAATCGCAGCGGTTAATTGAGATGGCTCACCAGTTATTTGCTCAAACTGCATTGGCGATAAGTTTTGTTCAGTGAGTGCCACCAGCTCACCACTGGAATTTTCACGCCAAGTGAGGACTTCTTTCCATGGCCAGATTTTACCTAAGGTGCCTAACATTAACCCAGTTAAAAACATCAGTGTTTGATCATGAAACTTACGTAGCATGGCTGAAAGCACATGACTAAAGCTCAGTAAGCCCACAACACAACCACAGGCAAAACAAGCCAGCATTAAAATATCAAAGCCTTTGGCTGCAGCTAATACGGCTGGATACATACCTAATAGCAACAGAATAAAACTACCTGAAATACCTGGTAAAATCATCGCGCAAATGGCAATGCAGCCAGATATAAAGAAGGTAAAATAACTCACTTCAAGCTCAATGGGATTAAGCACTGTGATAGCCCAAGCAAAGGCGACACCTAAGATAAATAATGCCACTTGGAGCAAGTTAATCCCTTTCACTTGCTTAAGCATATGAACAACAGAAAATAAAATCAGCCCGAAAAAGAACGACCATACCGGTATAGGATGATTAGATAACAACCAAGAAATGAGTTTTGCCAGCGTGAAGATACTGGTTAGGATCCCGCCAAACACACAAACCAAAAAAGGGCCATTAATGTGCATGAAAGCCGCTTTAAAACCTTGCTGCTTAATAATGCCAAAAAGTGAAGGATTAATTTTACGAATCGCATCTAATAACGGGTCTAAAATGCCCGTAATAAAAGCAATTGTGCCGCCAGAAACGCCAGGTACAACATCGGCTGCGCCCATCGCCATGCCTTTGAAGTAATTTAATAAATGATGCAAAACCAATCCTTATTAATAAAATGAACACACCTTAGAGGTGAGAAATACAAGCTTAAATACCTGATAAAACCTTATCTTAAAGCCAGCCGATAAACATCTTATGTTGGACGTTTATAAACTGAAAGTCATGTGACTTGGTTAGCAGTAACAGCATATAAAACAAATTATACCTGCACTAAGCTCAGTGAAGGAATATATCTTTTATCAATATCATTCGCTTATGTGCAAGCCGTTACAAGGATGTTAAACTCAAACCCCAAAAACTCATCTGACCAGATAAAAATAAAACCAGATGGCTGAAAACAACATTAATCCTACGTTTAGAATCATTAAAGGACTGCTATGAGTCACGATAAACCCAATCACGTATTAGCCTTGTATCACAAAGTCACTAAATACCCTTTCGGTAATAAAATATTCTCAATGATGGTATCAAGAACAGCGCCCTACTTTGCTACCGTGCGCCCTCTCGTGACCGCATTAAGAGTGAACCACTGTGCTGTTTTAGTTAAAAAACGTCGCGCGGTACACAACCACATAAAAACCGTGCACGTAATTGCTATTTGTAATGGTTTAGAGATGGCCATGGGCGTGATGGCAGAAGCGTCTATTCCAAAGCATTTACGCTGGATCCCAAAAGGCATGTCGGTTGATTACAGCGCCAAAGCAGGCACAGATATTTTATGTGTCGCCGAAGTCACCCCTGAGCAATGGCAAGTGGGCGATATGTTAGTACCGGTTAATGCCTATGATACTGAAGGCAAAGTGGTTGTTCGTGGCAGTATCAAATTATGGATTTCAGAAAAACCCGCTAAGTAGTCTCAGCTAACAGTCTGTATCAATTTTAACCGCAGGCTGTTAGTCTTTTATTACAATAATTAATCAACAAAGATATGAACTCGAAATGGATCCTTCAACTCATATTAATCGCCCTAATGCATTAACCTCAGATACACTTCAACAGCCACCACCAGCGTCATTAACCATTAATGAAAGTCACGGTAATCGCAATGCCAATATGGATGCCCTCAGAGGCATCGCCATTATTGGTATTTTGTTCATGAACATTTTTTTTATGAACAATAGCTTTTATGGCTATGCGCAGCATTACCCTCAAATTCAATCAGACATCATTTTAGAAGTCTTTAGTAATTTCTTCCTTGAAGGGCGCTTTATTTCGCTGCTATCTATCCTATTTGGCGCTGGATTATATATTCAATATAAGCGCTACGAGGCGGCTAGTTTAGTGGCCTACCCATTAATAAACGGCGCATAATATGGCTTGCAGTATTTGGTTTACTCCATGGCATTTTTATTTGGGGCGGCGATATATTACTCAGTTATGCCTTTAGTGCATTTTTAGCCCTGAATTACCTCAACGGCGATATCACCCAGTTAAAAAAACGGGCTAATCAATTTATTGTTGGCTCGCTGCTCGTTATGGCCTTGCTGAGCTTGTTAGTAGAGCCAGAGTATTATTATCGCGGCTCTGAATTCCACCTTCAGCAGCTGCAAGCATGGTCTGCAAATTATAGTGACATAGTGTTATTACAACTTAACCAAGTCGGTTACATGTTACTGATTATACCGTTAACCTTAATGTGGTTTTTAGGGGGGCTAATGATGTGGGGAATGGCACTTTATCAACAAGGGGCATTTGAACATGGATTAGAGCGGACAACCTTAATCAAGTGCGCTATTGCGGCCATTATAT
Source organism: Shewanella sp. 10N.286.51.B2 (assembly GCF_041469265.1). Lineage (NCBI taxonomy): Bacteria > Pseudomonadati > Pseudomonadota > Gammaproteobacteria > Alteromonadales > Shewanellaceae > Shewanella > Shewanella sp. 10N.286.51.B2. Next base: position 10,137 of record NZ_JBFRKH010000012.1, on the reverse strand, counting down.
TATCAAGCCTAGATAGCCTGTTAAGCTTCAGTTCAAGCGCTATTTTAGTTGAGTTTTCAGCAATAGTGATGATGCTAAGTGCAATTCCTATGGCATTGATTTACTTACACCTTATAGTAAAAGCCTGTCAAGATTCCACTCACGTGCTCGCGCCTTTTCAAGCTGTGGGAAAGCTGGCTTTTAGTTGTTATATTTTACAATCCATCATAGGTGTCAGCCTATTTCGTTATCTTATGCCTGAGCTTAACGCCAGCCTTGATAGAGTTGACTATATCTTAATTGCACTTGGCTTAAGTGGGCTGCAATTACTGTTAGCCCCGCTTTATTTGCGCTATTTTAGCCAAGGCCCGTTAGAGTCACTTTGGCGTAAGCTGGTTTCAAAAAACTGACTGGGTAAAAACTAGCTGTTAAGCTGATATTTAAAATGAAAGTTGATACTTTGGAATAAAAGGATTCATGACACTGATGAAAATATTTGCACTAATCAGCTTATGCTTGATGGCACTCTTTAGTTATAGCATTTGGCCATTTTTGGCAATTTATGTTGCCGCTACAAACCTGTTGAGCTTTTTGATTACATGGCTTGATAAACGCGCTGCTGCAAATCAAACATGGCGAACACAAGAGCGCACTTTACACCTCTTTGCCTTACTCGGTGGCTGGCCAGCAGGGCTTTTGGCTCAACAAACATTTAGGCACAAAACCCAAAAAACACCTTTTAAGTGGATTTACCTCTGTAGCATATTGATTAACATTTTGGCTTTTTCAGGATTAGCCTACCTGCAATATCAAGGGTTTTAACAGCGCTGCAAGCTTATATCGTATGTTTGTAAACAGCCAACTAACCTGTAGCTGTTAAAAACATGATTTAGCCGTAAAAATACCTAGCTGCACTTTACCCACTGCACTTGGGTGAGTACCATTCATTTATTGCTAGCAACCATAAGAAGAAGTTATGAAAATCATTTTGTCCGTTTGTGTGATCGCAGGGATCATCTTTTACTTTTACACGCAATCAAACAATGAAAAAGCCTCGAAAGAGAACATCATTAAAGGCAATGCTTTCTTATTAGAAAATGAAAAAAATCCAGATGTCGTTACCACCTTGTCAGGGCTACAATATGAAATAATGCATAAAGGTGATGCAACTGAGCATCCAAAAGCGACTGACACAGTGACCGTTCATTATCACGGCACACTTATCGACGGTACGGTATTTGATAGTTCGGTTGAACGTGGTGAAAGTATCGACTTCCCACTAAATCGGGTTATTCCTGGCTGGACTGAAGGGGTGCAATTAATGTCAGTGGGCGATAAGTTCCGCTTTTTTGTTCCTAGCAGCTTAGCTTATGGCAATCGCTCGGCAGGTAAAATCCAAGGCGGTTCAGTACTCATTTTTGAAGTTGAGCTATTAGCAATAAACTAAGAATGAAATCAGCTAAAAATCTACTCTGACTAAAGATCACAATTTAAGTGGCTAAGTTTAGACGGCTAAGTTTAGACAACTAAGTTTTAGCGACTAAGTTTAAGCCTCTAGGTTTAAGGTTTAAGGTTTAAGGTTTAAGCGCCAGAAAATAAAAATCCCTTATAGCCAAGCTACAAGGGATTTTTTATTGGTTCATCTATATTGTTTATCGCAACTCACTAAATAGTGATGTCGATATCTAGCTTAGCCCAAATGGATCATCAATTGATTTAGCCGGCTGGGTGAACCACACAGCGCCAGATTCAGTCATATAAAAATGATCTTCGTGTCTAACGCCAAACTCACCTGGTACACATAACATCGGCTCGTTACTAAAGCACATTCCTGCTGCTAGCTGGGTGTGATCGTTTAGCACTAAATAGGGCCATTCATGAATATCTAAGCCAATTCCGTGTCCGGTGCGATGGGGTAAACCTGGCACATCATAATCGGGGCCAAAACCTGCATTAACGATTACTTCTCGAGCCGCTTTATCAACGCTTGCACACGTTGCGCCAATAGTCGCAGCTGCAAACGCCGCCAGTTGCGCTTGTTGCTCTAAATTCCATAATTCACGTTGGCGCTCACTTGGCTCACCAAATACATAAGTGCGGGTAATATCTGAGTTATAGCCGCCTAGCTGACAACCGGTATCAATCAATACCGTGTCGTTTAAATCCAGTGTTTTAGGCGACTTAACCCCATGGGGGTAAGCGGTATCTTCGCCAAACAATACAATGCAAAAATATGAACCTGCTGGCGCGCCAACCTTGATGTGGGCTTGATGGATAAAATCTTCCACTTCTTTGGTGCTAATGCCTTCACGTAAGATACTAGCGGCAGCAATATGAACCGCTAAGGTCATGTCCTTAGCTCGTTGCAACAAGGCCAGCTCCGCTGGCGATTTAATCATTCTACAACCGGCAGTGATGCTTTTGGCATTCACATAATTGAGTTGATCATTGGCGCTGCGAATACCATCAAAAATAAAGAAAGCGCTGGCTTCATCAATGCCCACCTTGCCAGCATTAATGCCTTTATTTGCTAGCATGTCGGCAAATAACTGAAAAGGGCTTTCATCTTCTTGCCAGGTATTCACCTTGCCCTTGACGGCCATATAACCTTGTAAGGTATCAAGCTCAAATGCAGGGGCAATATATTCAAGCTCACCGCAGGCAGGAATAATCGCCCCAACCATACGCTCGCTAGCATACCAGCGAGTACCGGTAAAATAGTACAGGTTAGTGCCAGCATTAATGTAGATGGCTTCAATGCCTTGTTGCTGCATTAATTGCTGTGCTTGGCTAATTCGCTGTTCAAACTCTCCTACCCCAATAGCAGCCACATCATGGGTCATATCTGACAAACTCGCTAATGCTTGTTGTGGGGTTTGGGTTCCGACTCCGACTGTCATAGTACGCTCCGATAATTAATGCTAGATAAGCAAATTTTATTCTATTAGTGATCCGATAATCCGCATAGTGTAAACTTCAACCACAAAATGTATACAATATAAATTATCAATTGTATTTCAACATTACACTCGCTGCGGTTACCCTGCAGATGATGACTATCGTCAGCGCTTTGTTTGAAAATAAACCGCCGTTGCGATAATCGCTTTACCTTAATAAGACTGAATCAATCAGCCACCTCCAATGGAGCAACCATGCCAGATACGATCACTCAGCGCCTTGACGCCATTCGCCAAACCATGTCGCAACAAAATCTCGATGCTTTTATTATTCCCCGAGCAGATGAATACCTCGGTGAATATGTCCCTGAGCGCAATGAAAGGCTGCATTGGGCTACTGGTTTTACCGGCTCGGCGGGCATGGCTATTATTTTAAAAGACACGGCCGCTATTTTTGTTGACGGTCGTTACACAGTGCAAGTGGCACTGCAAGTTGATGCGCAGTTGTTTAGTTATGAAAGCCTAACGGATACGCCGCAAATTCAATGGCTGATTGATAAGTTAGCTCAAGGTAAACGTGTTGGCATAGATAGCCGATTACATACCTTAGCTTGGTATCAACAAGCACAGCATCAATTAACAAAAGCTGATATTAGCTTAGTGTCAGTTGCTGAAAACCCAATTGATATCCATTGGCAGCAACGCCCAAAACTACCAACAGAGCCCATTACCTTATTCAGCCATGAGGGTGCAGGCCATAATAGCCTTGATAAACGCCAACAAATTGGTGACATCGTTGCCAAGCAAGGCGCCGATATGGCATTGATTGCTGCTTTAGACTCATTTTGTTGGTTACTCAATATTCGTGGTAACGATGTGCCAAGATTACCCGTCACCTTAGGCTGCGCGTTACTGAGTGCCAACGGTGATATGACCTTATTTGCAGATAGCAACAAACTGCCCCAAGGCTTTACTGAGCATGTTGGCGCTGGTGTTGAATTTAAAGATGAATCATTGTTAGCTGAAGCGCTTAAGCAACTTAACGGCGTAAAACTGCTGGCTGATCCTAATACCACCAACGCTTGGACTCAGCTAACCGCAAAGCAAGCTGGGGCAATATTAGTCACAGGTTCAGATCCTGTCGCACTACCAAAAGCACAAAAGAATGCCGCCGAGCTCAGCGGTATGCGGGCATGTCATATCCGTGATGGCGCAGCAGTAAGTCGTTTTCTTGCTTGGCTTGATATGGAAGTTGCCGCCAACCGTCTTTATGATGAAGCCCAGCTTGCCGATAAACTGGAATCATTCAGATTAATTGACCCGCTTTATCGTGAGCCAAGCTTTGATACCATTTCAGCCACCGGTGCTAACGCCGCTATGTGTCATTACAATCATAATGACGCCACGCCAAGTCAAATGACCATGAACAGCATTTACTTGGTAGATTCTGGGGCGCAATACCTTGATGGCACCACAGATGTCACCCGTACTATTGCCATTGGTGACGTCAGCGCTGAGCAACAAAAAATGGTCACCTTAGTATTAAAAGGTCATATTGCCCTTGATCAAGCCAAATTCCCTAAAGGCACATCAGGCCAGCAGTTAGATGGCTTTGCTCGTCAGTACTTGTGGCAACATGGTTTTGATTATGACCATGGCACAGGCCATGGCGTAGGACATTTTTTAAGTGTTCATGAAGGCCCGCAGCGCATTGGTAAAAACGTGAATGGCGTGCCATTATTGCCAGGTATGGTGTTATCCAATGAGCCGGGGTATTACCGCGCTAATGAATTTGGTATTCGCATTGAAAACCTAGTGGCTGTGCTCCCATCACCAAGCCTAGTTAATGCTGAGCGTGAAATGCTGGAGTTTGATGCCTTAACACTAATCCCTATTGATAAGCGTTTAATTGATAAATCCTTACTCACTCAAGCTGAAATTGATTGGTTAAATCGCTACCATCAAAAAGTGTTTACCACCTTATCAACTATGCTCACAGGTGATGACCTTGCATGGTTAACTGAGGTAACGACTGAGCTTTAATATAACTCAGTCATTATCCCCATACTTGCCCAATTTTAAGCCATTTAAATTGGGCATTTTTGTTTTCAGAGCCCGCTTCTAATTGCCATAACGTCGCCATAATCATGCCCTAAAAACTGACCACAAAACTTAGTTAAGAATTAATCAAAAAACTTTGTTATACTCCGCCGCCGCTGATCCATTAGCGAACTTTAAAACCCATGTTAAAATGACATGCTAAGTCGTTTTGGTACTAGCACGATGAACTATACTCAGGCAGGTTGAAAACTAATATTTTTAGTTAACTAGCCACTGAACTGTTGAATGACGTGATAATGATAGGAACAAGATACCAATGAAATTTGAATCTTTTAGCTTCGCCCCAGAAATATTAAGTGCGATCGCTGATTGCGGGTATAAAACTATGACACCCGTTCAACAACAAGCTATTCCAGCAATTCGTCGTGGCCAAGATGTACTTGCCAGCGCCCAAACCGGTACTGGTAAAACAGCCGCATTTGCATTACCTATGCTGCAAAAAATGGTTGAAAACCCACGTGAGTTACAGCATTCAAATACCCGCGCGTTAATCTTAACCCCGACGCGCGAGCTAGCTGCTCAGGTTGCTGACAATATTGCTGATTACAGCAAGAACATCAACATGGAAGTACTGACCATTTATGGCGGCGTAAAGCTGACTAGCCAAGCGCAAAAGCTTAAACGTGGTGCTGACATTATTGTAGCAACCCCAGGGCGTTTACTTGAGCATTTAAACGCATGTAACTTAAGCCTTTCAAATGTTGAGTTTTTAGTCCTTGATGAAGCTGACCGTATGCTGGATATGGGCTTTAGCACCGACATTCAAAAAATTCTTCAAGCCGTGAATAAGCAGCGTCAAAACTTATTATTCTCAGCCACCTTCTCAACCTCAGTTAAGAAGCTTGCTAACGAAATGCTTGAAAAGCCAGTGGTCATTACTGCTGACAAACAAAACACCACCGCAGATACCGTAAGCCAAGTGGTTTATCCCGTTGAGCAGCGCCGTAAGCGTGAATTACTATCTGAATTGATTGGCACTAAAAACTGGCAACAGGTGTTAGTCTTCACTGCAACCCGTGATGCTGCAGATAAGCTAGTGAAAGAACTTAACCTTGATGGTATTCCGTCAGCTGTGGTTCATGGCGAAAAAGCCCAGGGCAGTCGACGCCGTGCATTACGTGAATTTGTTGAAGGTAAAGTACGTGTGCTAGTTGCAACCGAAGTTGCCGCTCGTGGATTGGATATTCAAGATTTAGGCTATGTTGTTAACTATGACTTACCATTTCTTGCTGAAGATTATGTGCACCGTATCGGCCGCACCGGACGTGCAGGTAAATCAGGTACCGCAATTTCATTTGTGAGCCGCGAAGAAGAGCGCACCTTACATGATATTGAAAAATTAATCGGTCAACCAATTCGCCGAATTACTGCGCCAGGTTATGAAGTTGGCAGCCGTGAATTACTGTTAAAGCAAATTCAAAAGCGTCGTAGCTTTGCGAAGAAACAACAACGTGCTGATAGCGCGGGTGAGCAAGTTGTCGGTGAGCGTAACATGCAAGGTCGCCGCGTAACGGTAGGTAAATCAACCAGTACCGTTAAGTACAAAAAACTGAAGTAATCATCCCTTTATTATTTCAATATTAAGGCGCTATTAGCGCCTTTTTTTATGCCTAAAAACCAATAAGTAACTCATTATTCGCTTTAAGTAAGTTCGATGAAATAAAAACTGTGGTGATCAGGTCTAATCATTGTCGCCGTAACAGCGAATATTATAACCAGTATAACTCGGCGATAAGAAGTGCCAATTAGGGCGCTCACTAAGATCATCACTTTAATTGATTATGGATTTCAGCATGTTAAAAAAACTTATATTAGTCGTCGCAATGGCCTTATTTAGCTTACCTTCAATGGCTAAACCTATTGCTAGCGATGAATACCACGTCATGCCATTAATGAATGGACAACAAATCCCGAACCTTGACCTTAAAGATGTTGCCGGCAATAAGGTTAACCTACTAGCATTAACCGCAGCTAAGCCCACTATCTTCTTTTTCTATCGTGGCGGTTGGTGCCCATTTTGTAATGTTCAAATGGGCCAACTTAAAGCTATTGAGCCTAAATTAATTGAAATGGGTTTTCAATTAGTGGGGATTTCACCTGACTCACCCGCTAAACTTAAAGCCTCAATGAATGACAATAAACTGGATTACCTATTGCTATCAGATGAAAATATGACCGCATCCCAAGCATTTGGTATTGCCTTTTATACCAGTGAAAAAGTCACTAGTATGTACCGCGCCAAGCTCAGTGTTGAAAATACTCTTTGGACCACACCTGCAGGTGAGCAGCGCTTAGTCTTACCAGTGCCTGCAGTTTATCTGGCAGATAAAACCGGCTTGGTACACTTTCAATACATAAATCCAAATTATAAAGTGCGCCCCGCACCTGAGCTTATCTTAACCGCGGCTAAATTACTGCAAGGGCAATAATTTGCAGCAGCAATAACTCGCCTTTGCTACAATAGCCTCGCCGCACTTCCCATTTTTCTGCGGCGGAGTTATTTATGCAAAATACAACACAAGCACCAACATACAACCAAGCGATTTTGGCCCTAGCTGAAGCAGGGATTAAAGCCTTGCAAGAGTCTGCATTAAAGCAAAAAGCCAAGCGAACCCCTGCCCAAGAAAGTCATTTTCTGTGTGCATGGATGGTGGAGTCATTACGGGATAAGCGCTTTCCTAAAATGGTTGCAGATGATCTCAATAGCTGGATCCGTATGGCTCGCAGCCAAGGCGCTGGCGCCATGTTACCGCAGCTACTGCAACGTATCGCAACTCAATACCAACAAGTGCTCACCACGACCTTATCTGAAAAAGGCGCAATCGATGCGCTTATCGAGCATTTAGATAGCAACGAATGGTTTGTTATTACTGATACTGCGTTTTCAGACTCAGGTGCCAAAAAGCTCAAACTGGCGGGTAATGGTCAATCGAGTATGGTGATTTGTGAACATCAGCTGTCGCACTATTTTGATGTAGATAGACTCATTAAGCCTTTAGCTATCTATGTGCGTGGTGATGAGCAATATTTTGCCGAGCAAGCGCTCAATAAAGGGCTATTGGTTAGCCAAGGTAATAAAAAAACCAGTCTTATCAAACATCATAAAACCTATTTGGTATACCCAAACAACCAGTTATCAGAGTTATGTTTATTAGTAGAGTCGCTGGCTTAACTCGCTAATTAACTGCTGTAACGAAAAGCGCTAACTTAATGTCGGCGCTTTTTTTTGTTTCTGGTTGGGTTTCTTAAAGAGTTTTAAGATGATGTTTAGCCGAACATTTTAGAAAGGGTTTTAGAAACGGCTTTAGAATGGGTTAAGGCTATAGCCTTGCTCCGCCAAAATAGCATGGGCCGTCATTGCTGATAACGCCATTTCAACTCCAGGCAATAATGCTTGATTACTAAGGTTGTAATACGCTGCGCTTTGACCACAAATATAGACCTTCACCCCATATTCAGTTAATTGCTGTACCAAAGCTTTATTGGCATTTTCGATGGGCGCAGCTAAGCCGTGTTGCTGGCGATAATAGCCATCATCAGCTAAGTCCCCAACGGCGCTGCCATGTACGACCATAGCTAAATTAATATCTTTAGATTTAACCCCTGCAGCCTCATGCATATTAATAAATCTAGCAAGGGTATTTAAACTGCGATTAACCTCACCAACCTTAGCCGCTTTGCTCATATCAAAAGCGATATTAAATTGCATGCCTTTTGGCAAGGCCAGTTGGCTGTCAATTGTCGCGATTTCGCCATAGCCTTTTATCACAGTTCCAGCTTTAAAGGCCTCTTTTCCTGCCATAGCAGCACTAGAGGTTACCAATAGTAAGCTAACCATCAGCAATTTGAGACTTGATATTTTGTGCATCTTTTATCCTTATTGATTGCATTATGACAAAGCTATCTTGAAACGCTGCATTTAGCTATAATAGCCCTCAAATTTTTACCCCTGTAAATAAATTGCTCAGGGGTATCAATCTCAAAAGCTGCGTAATCAAGTATCAATGCTTAACCGCCAGCTTATCTTAGTCGTATGTGTTGCTTAGCAAGCTAATGTTAAGCCGCCAAACTCAGGAGTTTCCATGGCTCGCCAAGTCATTTATACCTTTAAAGGTAAAACCAAAACAATCGCATTCAGTTACGATATACATCATGACCTATACGAAGCTGCGGCTGAAGCTGAAGGTATTGATTTAACCAACTTCTTGGCTATGGAACAGCAAATTGCAATGACCTCTAAAAAAGGGGCTAAAGCAGAAAAAGATTACCGTAAAACCGAGTTTGCCCGTTTCGGTTTTAGTAGCATCAAATTTGTTCGTGATGATGACGAGCAAAGCTAACAGTCAAAAACTAACCGCTAAGAGTTAAGAGTTAAGCGCATTTGTATTAGTGGCATCACCAATTATTAGTGACAACAACAATAAAAGGATTTACATGATAAATTCAGACCACGCTAATTTCCCTAGAGCCAGCTTTATCCGCCGCTGTGGCGCCATAATATATGACTCATTATTGGCTGTAGCCGTATATATGGTTGCCGGTGCCATTGGTTTTGGCCTGTTTGTCGGCCTTACCAGCAGCGGCGTTATTTCAATGGATGGTTACGAGCACATTGCAGATGCACTGCATCAAACCCCACTGTATAAAGGTATTTATCAGTTATGGGTCGTACTTTGTGTCGTCGCTTTTTATGCCTTATTTTGGAGCCGCGGCGGTCAAACATTAGGGATGAGAGCATGGCGCTTAAAAGTGCAGCACCCTAATGGACAAAACTTAAGTTTTGTTACTGCGCTTGCCCGCGTGGTGTGGTCACTGGCTGGTATTGGTAACTTATTTATTCTTATCAATCCTGATAAACAGGCCCTACAAGATAAAATGACCCAATCAGAAGTCGTAGTACTGTCGGTTGAAGCGAACCAAATGCGCAATTGGCGCGGCGCTTAAACTAGCGGCACAAACTAATGCCATAAACTAGTGCCATAAACTAGTGCCATAAACTAGTACCATCAAAGAACACGCCGTAATCCTATGGGTTACGGCGTTTTTTATTGGTGCTGTAGAACATCAAGCCGCTAACATGGCGCAGCGATTTGGGCTAAGGCTCAAACTAAAAGCAGAACTAGAGGTAGAGGTAGAGGTA
>NZ_JBFRKH010000011.1:0-327 GCF_041469265.1 Shewanella sp. 10N.286.51.B2 | reverse complement strand
CTTTGAGACCACCCCGAACAACACAGTCACCATGACCGATGGCGCCGGCACCACCACCGATGCCACCATCACCTTGTCTGAAACCAACCTCAATGAAGATGGCAGCTTTGGCGATCAAACCTTCAGCTACGCCGAGAACCAAGATGCGGGCGCAACCGTTGCGACCCTCGCTGGCGACGACGATGATGGTGTGGTTAATTACCAATTCCAGCACAGTGATGGCACCTTAAGCGCCACCAGTGAAGATGGCTTCTACAGCATTGATAGCAGCGGCGCGATCACCATTACCGCCTTAGGCGCAAGCTCTGCGGTCAATGACTTTGAGAC
>NZ_JBFRKH010000010.1:0-36268 GCF_041469265.1 Shewanella sp. 10N.286.51.B2 | reverse complement strand
TCCTTCTCCCTCCACCATTTATCGGTTTATGCTTCATTAAAAATCTATTTTATGTGGCCAGCATAAATTAGAGGTAACACGAGTAAAAAGTAACAGCGTTAATGAAAATATGTGGAGGGGTTCCCGAGTGGCCAAAGGGATCAGACTGTAAATCTGACGGCTCAGCCTTCGAAGGTTCGAATCCTTCTCCCTCCACCATTCATTAGCAAAAATATTTAAAATTGATTTTATTTATGTGGTCAACATAGTTAAAATTGATTGCTAATATTTAAAGATATAAATGTAAAGTTATACCCAGTTAGATTGACGTAAAAAAGAAAAAATATGTGGAGGGGTTCCCGAGTGGCCAAAGGGATCAGACTGTAAATCTGACGGCTCAGCCTTCGAAGGTTCGAATCCTTCTCCCTCCACCATTTCTTCTAGTCACTTCAGTTCATCAAGTTAGCTCACTCAAATTAGCTCAATTTCAATTCTCAGTAGTTTCACTTCAGTTTTATCATCAAGATTTGCTTAGTTTCAACTTCACAGCCTTATCCTAGTCAATTATTGATATCGATTATTAATTTGCTGTCTAGCGTCAAAATGTAACCTTGTTCATAAAACATTAGAATTTAACTTCCTGATCTTGTTATTTATCTTTAAGATAATCCGATTACAGCAAACTTAGGATGTCAGATGTCTAAACAATGGGTTAATCAAGCCATAGCTAAAATAGAAGCTGATTTTCAACGCAGCGCCGATACACATTTAATTAAGTTAGAACTTCCACAATTAACTGGCATCGACATTTATCTTAAAGATGAAAGCACCCATCCAACTGGCAGTTTAAAACACCGTTTAGCCCGCTCTTTGTTTCTGTATGCGATTTCAAATGGATGGGTTAATGAAAATACCACCATCATAGAATCATCATCTGGCAGTACTGCAGTATCTGAAGCATACTTTTCTCGGTTACTTGGCCTACCGTTCATTGCGGTAATGCCAGCCACAACCGCGAAAAAGAAAATCCAACAAATTGAGTTTTATGGTGGTAGTTGTCATTTCGTCGACAAAACTGACCAAATATATGCAGAATCTCAGCGCCTAGCAGCGCAACTCAATGGCCATTATATGGATCAATTTACCTATGCTGAGCGCGCCACCGATTGGCGCGGCAATAACAATATTGCTGACTCTATCTTTAATCAGATGCAAAAAGAGCCACATCCAATTCCAGCATGGATTGTGATGAGCCCAGGCACTGGCGGTACCTCAGCAACCATTGGCCGCTACCTTAATTACCAACAACTTGATACTAAGCTGTGCGTGGTAGACCCTGAAAATTCGGTATTCTATGACTACTATATAAATGGTGATGCAAGTATTACCAGCGATAAAGGCAGTAATATTGAAGGCATCGGTCGCCCAAGGGTTGAACCGTCTTTTATCGCAGGTGTAGTGGATGAAATGAAAAAAATCCCTGATGCAGCATCTATTGCGACCATGAACTGGTTAGCACAGCATATTGGCCGTAAGGTAGGGCCATCAACGGGGACTAATTTATATGGCGTGTTGCAGTTAGCCTGTCAGATGAAACAAAAAGGCGAAACAGGCTCGTTAGTGACCTTGCTGTGTGATTCTGGTGAGCGCTATTTAGATACCTATTATAATAATGAATGGATTAATAACAATATCGGTTGTACTGAAGAATTTGACCTAGAGTTGCAACATTTTAACAGCAGTGGTTGTTTGGGGAAGTTATAAAAATTTAGCCATAAAATCAGTTATAAAAAATAACCCCGCCCAATTGACATTAGGCGGGATTATTTTTCAATATGTTAGTTAATCGATATCTAAATATTTATGGGTCTGAATTGATAAGCGCCAATTACGGCTTATACAGGTTTTCATGGCAAGTTCAGTTGCCCGAGGTTTTTGACTAATAGGCTGTAAACAAATGGTTTTATTAGATACATCAATATCCACTAATAACTCATCAAGTTCATCAATATGGTTTTGGGTGGCGATGGGATGCTTAATTTCATTAGCGCGCTCTAGCGCCGCCTTTAAGACTTTATAGCCGCCTTTCATATTTACTTTTGGTGACACGGTAACCCAGACTTGCTCATGACAATGAACCTCGAAAGTACCACTGGTTTCAATCTGCACGCTGTTGCCAGCTTCAATCAAATGACTGGTTAACTTACTTAGGTCATATAAACATGGCTCGCCACCAGTAATGACAATATGTTTTGCAGTAAAACCTTTTTCAGTAAATGCAGTTAATAATGAATGCGCATCATGATTTGCCCAGCGACCAATGGTGCCATCCACTGCAATAACTTGTTGTTGAGAAACCTTGTTTGCTTCTAATACATCCCAGGTCTGTTTGGTATCACACCAAGCACAACCAACAGGACAACCTTGCAAACGAACAAAAATTGCTGGAACGCCGGTAAAGGTGCCCTCACCTTGGATGGTTTCAAAAACTTCATTAACTGGATATTTCATTTAGCTGCCTTATTCTCAGTAAGGGCGCATTTATAGTGTATTTTCACTGTAGCTGCAACCATTAACGGCCATGATAATGACTGCTTATTAGATTACCTGCCAACTAATTACATATGTCTGATGAAAGCTGATTATTAATCAGCCTATTAATAGCCGCTTTTACAAAAAGGTCACTGCTATAAAAATCTCACTAAAATTCTACTAATCAAAAGTTAAATAACCATGAAAGTTATCCTTAATGTCGTTATAATTTAGCCAGTAATCAACGGCTTCAATTAACTAACTGTTTCAATGAGTCTGCTCTGGGAACATGTTGATATATTTAAATTTTATATGGTGAAAAAAATGTCTAAAGCAATTGTCGTATTTAGCGGAGGTCAGGACTCTACAACCTGCCTCATTCAAGCAATGTCTCAATATGACGAAGTGCATGCCATCACCTTTGATTATGGCCAGCGTCACCGTGAAGAAATTGAAATTGCTCAATCACTTGCTAAAGAATTAAACATTGCCAGCCATAAAGTCATGGATGTGGGTTTACTCAATGAGCTTGCGGTGTCTGCGCTTACTCGAGATTCAATTCCGGTATCCCATGAGATCATGAATAATGGACTGCCTAATACCTTCGTCCCTGGGCGCAATATTCTCTTTTTAACCTTAGCGGGCATTTATGCTTATCAGTTAGGGTGCGATGCCATTATCACTGGCGTGTGTGAAACAGACTTTTCTGGCTATCCTGATTGTCGTGATGAATTTATCAAGTCTATGCAGCAATCATTGGCGTTAGGTATGGATAAACCATTACAAATTGTCACCCCGTTAATGTGGCTAAACAAAGCTGAAACATGGGCACTAGCAGATAAATACCAAGCATTAACCTTAGTCAGAAATGAAACCCTTACCTGTTACAACGGCATAAAGGGCTGTGGTTGTGGCGATTGCCCAGCCTGCACCCTTCGCCAACGTGGTTTAGATGATTATTTAGCTAACGCTGACACTGTAATGGCTGAGCTTAATCAAAAAATGGCTAAAGCTTAAAATAGGGTTACTGACATGGCAAATAAGCAAACTCAAATTGGCGTATATGTTTTTGCAACTATAGTGAGCGTCATTTGCGCGGCATTATTTGCCTTAAATTTACTGCCTCTTGCACAAATAGATATCGACAGTTTACTGGCTTATCGCTATGACTCAATTACCCAAGGTGAATGGTGGCGACTGCTTAGTGGTAATATTCTGCATACTAACTTGTGGCATTTACTAATGAACCTAGCCGGTTTTTGGGTGATTTTGTTTTTGCATGAGACCCACTACAAACAGCATAGCGTTAAACTCGCAGGCTTATTTTTGAGTTTGGCAATGCTTGAAGGACTCGGCTTATATTGGTTTTACCCAGAACTAAAGGGTTATGTGGGGCTAAGCGGGCTATTACACGGACTTTTCACTTTTGGCGCGCTACTTGATATCCGAAAAGGCTTTAAATCAGGCTATTTGTTATTGTTAGGGGTCATCATCAAAGCCGGTTATGAAACCTATTTTGGCGCCAGTGACAGCGTCAGTGAGCTGATCAATGCCAGAGTCGCCACAGAGTCTCACTTAATTGGCGTCGTAAGTGGGTTATTGTGCGGGTTAATTTGGTTGCCATTAAGTGGTTATTTAAAGCGCGCTCAAACACTGTCAACAAGCCACAATTAAGTATCATTTTGTGCTTGCTGATAAATGTTTGGCCGCCAAATTTGCATTAAGATTTCCGGATTATCTACCGGCAGAAAACCATATTGAGCGTAAAGGCCATGAGCATCCCTTGTGGCCAGCATCATTCTCCTTAATCCCTGTATATCTGGGTGACTTATCACCTTTTCGATGAGTAACTTACTTAAACCATTTCCTCGATGTTGATCAGTAATAAACACATCAGCTAGATAGGCGAATGTGGCTCTATCTGTGATAAGGCGGGCAAAACCAACTTGCTCGCCTTGGTCAGTAAATACCCCAAAGCACAAAGAATGCTCAATGGCCTTAGCTAATACTGTTATCGGCACCCCTTTGGCCCAATAGCTTTGTGAGATAAAACCGTGAATAACGCTGATATCTAATTTATTTTGATCCGTTGAAATAACATAACCCTTGTTGCCTAACTGCTGCATTAACGCCCCTTAACTAAGATTTATTCAGTTTAAGTAACACACATCGCTGCCCAAGCTTATGTTTACCCCAACACTTGCTTAGTATATTGATATAACTGCTGAGCATCTAAGTTTGTCGAATTGGCCAAACCCGCTAATACCCCAAGTTGATCAGCCTCTGAGCGATGTTGACCTAGCTTGAGTTTTCCTTCGATGCAAGTAATTGAAATTTTAAAACCCACAATGGCTTTAGCCAATTTATCGCGGTAGTCATTCGGAATAAAACCACCATGTTGTAATAATTCAGGCTCATATTTAGCGATGGTGTCAGTTAAATGCAAAATGGTTTCATTGTTATCAGTTAGCTCAAAAGTACCAGTGACATGTACCGCAGCATAATTCCAACTTGGCACCGCAGGAAAACCGTCATACCAAGTAGGTGAAATATACCCATGAGGCCCGGCAAATACCGCCAGCACAGATTGTAAATCCAATGTTTTCCAATGATTATTGGCTTTTGCCATATGGCCATATAACGTGTGATTACCGTCAGCATCAGTTTTAAGGATTAATGGCAGATGAGAGGCTTGTAAATCGCTCGAGCTAAGCAGAGCAAAGCCAAACTCTTGGATAAAGTCTAAAGCCTCGTTAGACTGCATTTGTGATTTTTTAGGTAGGTACATGAACATCCTTAATATGCAGGTTTAACTTTTTAGGAGCTCTGTATTAATGAGTGACTCAATAAACGCGTTAATTCGTTGCTAAAAACTGCTGTAACCTTTGTTTTAATGGCGCTATTGCAGCTGGATGAGCCAAATAATCGGTAATCGTCATCAATTGCCAATATTGGCCTTCTGAGCCAAAATTAATCGCATCTAGTTCAGTTTGAGTAATATAAGCGACAAAAAAGTAGGAGTGGCCATTTGCAGTTTGATTAATCCCCCGCTGTTTGTATATCAAACGCTCTATTGGCAGCCTAATGTCAAATTCTTCATGTAACTCTCTAAGCACACACTCCTGGGCCGACTCCTTGCCTTCGCGGCCACCACCGGGAAAGTCCCATTGATTTGGAAAAGGAATGCTGGCTTTATCATCCCGTAAATACACCACTAATTTACCTTCAAAAATCAGGGCCAACTTGCAACCAGTGAAAGCTTCAAAATCCGTTTGCTTAGTTAACGCTTGTTGATTAGCTAGCACCATTTGTCACCGACTCCACGGTTGATTTAGTAATAATTAATATCCCATAAAAAAACCTTGTTGATACTGACAATCATTCAGTATCAACACGGGTTTAATGCGATAACCTCGACTTATGAACTTATATTCTAAGCAATAAAAATAAACCCAATAAAGGTAATGCCAGCGGCAATAAGCGTATAAGGTAATTGCGTTACCGCATGGCTAACTAAATTACAGCCTGCACCTTGGGCAGCGAGTACGGTGGAGTCACTATAAAAACACGCCTGACTGCCAAAAGATGACGCAGAAAGCAGCGCGCCTATTACGAGTGGCATATCCGCGCCAACAGCTTGGGCTAACGGCATCACAATGGGGATGGAGACAGCAAAGATGCCCCAGCTTGAACCCGTAGCAAACGCTAAAACCGCCATTGCGACAAATACCACTGCTGGTAACATTTGCGCAGTCATATAGGGGCTTAAGCTTTCAATTACAAATTGTGGCAGCAATAATTTATCGCAAACATCTTTAAATATAAATGCAGCAATTACAGTACCAATGGCAGGTAACATACTTTTAAAACCATCAATCATTTGCTCCATCATATCAGATAACGGCATTAATTTTTGCACGGTATAATAAGGAATGGTGATAGCCATCGTCGCCAATAATCCAAGCCAAACATCAATATCAAAGTACACGGTAAAACCGACTAATAAGATGATGGGTACTAAAAAATTATGTAACTTGCCTTGTTCGTCGGCGGCACTGAAATTGTCTTCAATGGCCTTTACCCCATAGTCATCGCTGGTGTGGGTTTCTGCAGACTCATCAACAGGAATACCAATACCTTGTTTAGCTTTAAGTTCTGCTTTTTTCATCGGTCCAATTAGCGGTATTACCCCTAAAATAACCAATGGCACCATGATCACCGCCACCCAGGCATAGAGCATATAAGGAATCGCCTGCATATATACCGCAATGCCCTGCCCCGATTCGGCAATGCCGTTGTCCACTAATAAACCAGAGAAGAACACTGCCCAAGTGGATAAAGGCACCAACACACAAATAGGTGCTGCGGTAGAATCAACCACATATGCGAGCATCTCACGGGAGATTTTATATTTATCGGTGACGCGCTTCATGGTCTCACCCACAGTGAGCGCGTTAAGGTAATCATCAATAAAAATGGCCACACCTAATACAAACGTCATCATTAATGATGACTTTGGCCCTGTTGCAACCAACAAGGCTTTTTTGCCAAAAGCAAACGCGCCGCCAGTTCTGACGAGTAACGCGATCAAAGCGCCAAAGGTGCCACACACTAAGATCAGCCAGCCAATGGTTTCATCGGCCATCACGCTGAGCGAAATTTCCGAAAAATTATTCAACACGTCACTGGGCTCGAGCAAGATTAAGCCGACAATTGCCCCTACCACTAAGGCTAAAATCGGTCTGCGTAAAAATATGGCTAACATTATTACAACCAAAGGCGGGATCAAACTGATCGCAGATGGCTCTGTCATTAGGTTTTACCTTGTTAAAAGAAGATTAATATTGGAAAAAGAAAGTAATGTCGAATTGCATTTTAGTCAACAAGAACTAAACACATTATTGAAATAAAATAAGGATTTATTTAAAAACACATATCAGAATACAAATTCATTGCGGAAGAATAAAAAATCACCCTAAACTCACCTAAAAGTTTATAGGTTATTTGAATTCCTATGTAGGGTTTAATCCATCAATGAAGATTTATAAAGCGAAGTTTAACTTGTTAAAATATAAACAAATAACAATTTAACCACTATTGTTTTACGCACCTTTGTGTATGTCCCAAAGTAAGCAGTGAACAAAACCGTTTAAATATTCGCAGATCTTCAAACATCATGGAACATTCATGGATATCAATAATTACTTACTCCCCGCAATTATTGCGTTAAGTATCATTACTATAAGCATTGTTATTTTTGCCCGATTAGGCGTAGGTACCATTGTAGGTTTTATTGTCGCAGGAATAATTTTAGGACCACACACACCTGGTCCTATTGCCACAACCAATATTGAAACCTTACAAAATATTGCCGATTTTGGTGTGGTTTTGTTTTTATTTACTTTAGGCTTAGATATGAAGCCACAACAATTATGGAGTATGAGAAAGACCATTATTGTTCAAGGTTTTGGTCAGGTATTGTTAACCTCAGCGTTATTTTCTCTGCTGGGTACTGTTATGGGTTTGGCTTGGGAAGTGGGTTTTGTAATTGGTGCCATTTTTTCACAGTCTTCTACCGCTGTGGTGATGACATTACTGCAAGAGAAAAAACAGCTCAACACCCCACACGGCACAAACATATTTTCGAATCTCATGGCTCAAGATATCAGTGTCGTGCCGATAATGGCGCTAATTCCGATTTTAGCGCATCAACAAAATACCAATGCGAATTCTGGTTTATATACCAGCATGTTAATAATTGGCTTGATGGTTTGTGTGTTCATTCTAGCCCGTTATATTTTACCATTTTGCCTAAAAATGAGTATTACCAGTCAAAACAAATCAGCCTTTGCGTTAAGTTTGTTTGTGGTGATTTTTACCACTCTATGGCTGTCTAGTGTCGCTGGGGTTTCACAAACTTTAGGCGCTTTTATATTAGGTATGTTGCTATCAACTTCTGATTTCAAGTTAATGTTAGAAGAAGTGGTAACACCACTTAAACAAGCACTGATGGGGTTATTTTTCCTGTCAGTGGGCATGTCCATCAACCCCGAAGTACTTTTAAGCGATTTTGGCACAATTTTAATTTGGTTAGCTGCTGCAGTGCTGATTAAGACCTTGGTATTTATTACATTAGCGTTAATAGATGGTAAAAGCTTAACCGTGAGCATCAAGACGGGTTTTACCCTTAGCCAAGTGGGTGAATTTGCCTTCGTATTATTAGGCATTGGTACTGTCGCTGGCGTGCTAGACAGTCATAACGCAGCTGTCGGCTTTATTATCATTAGTATCAGTATGATTATTACACCTTTTATGAATAAATTAGGTAATTGGCTCAGTTTACAGTTTATCACTGACCGTTATAATGACAGTCATGATCCTCACGCAGCTGACAATCAACTGGTAATTATCGGTTTAGATGAAGTTGGCCGTTTAATCGCTCTACTGGCTGATAGAGCTCATATCTCCTACGCTGCTTACGATATTGACTATGAATGCGTTAAAAGAGGTAAAGCATTAGGGCTAAATGCTCATTTCGGCGACATCCTCAATAGTGGTATTCAGCAAAAGGCACAGTTAAAGGTTGCAAAAGCCGCTTTTATTTCAGCAACTGGTTCAGAAAGACTAAAACGACTTGCGTTAATGCTGTCTCATTACAAACAGTTAGATATCTATGCTCGCACAAACTCAAGAGCGGAAGAATTCTACTTAAATAAGCATGGGGTGAAATATGCAGGATCTGTTTATATTGAAAGTACTTTATTACGTGGACTGGATTTATTGCGCAATTTTGGACTAACAGAACAAGACGCCATGCAGTTAATCGATAACCTTAAACAAGAGTTGTTTGAGCAAGAATATCATCAGTGGGGAAAGCAAGCCGCATCAGAACCACAGCCCGTAACCGTTAATTAATAACGGCTTCGATAAAATGTCATCTTTGGTATAAGATCGGTTTTAATCAACAGCAGTTATTATAATAAGATCTATTGATGTCACTTAATTAATGACATGAGTGAGACAACATTTTGAGGAACACCGATGGCAGAACTGACACTTGATAAGACCGATTTGCACATTTTAAAATTACTGCAAGCATCGGGTAAGTTATCAAATCAAGACTTAGCTGAACAAGTAGGCTTGTCACCTTCTCCCTGCTCAAGGCGAGTCAAAGCATTAGAAGATGCTGGTTACATTAGTGGTTATGCCACCCTATTAAATGCAGATCATTTTAAGCTAGCATTAACCGTGTATATTCAAGTGAGACTAGAAAAACACAGCGCTGCCATTTTAGAGGCATTTGAAGCAGATATTGCCTTATATGATGAAGTGCAAGAATGCAGCTTAATTACTGGCAGTGAAGCTGATTACTATTTAAAGGTGTTAGTCACTGATATGCAGCAATATAAGGTGTTTTTATTAGATAAGTTAACCACCAATGCGCATATTGCTGGTATTAATTCTAGTTTTGTCTTAAAAAAAGTAAAAAGTAGCACAGCTATCCCCTTACCCTAGCCCTAGGAATAAACACTCACTAATATGTGACTCAATGCCTTCACTGTTCTTGAAAGGCTTTTATTTGTTTCTCTTCAGCTGTGATAGCCCGAACATCATTGCACATTAAAACATCATCGCCTGCGGCAGATCACTTTCTTGAAAATTAACTCGACTAATATTTAATTGCGCTGATGAGAAAATCTGCTCACTGTAAAACAATTAAATATCACCAAAAACAATTAAATCGCAATAAAAAACCACATATTAACAACTAAGCCACATTAAAAGTCACTAAAAAGATTTAGTTAGCAATATTTTTTATTGCTTAAAAGGTTCAAGACATTACTATGCGCGCTCTTCAATTATTAGCGTCTATAGAGTTAAACACATGAGCGTAAAATCATCTGGCCAATTTAGTTCTCGTATTGGTTTTATTATGGCCGCAGCAGGTTCTGCTGTTGGTGTTGGTAACATCTGGGGATTCCCTACACAAGCTGCAACCCATGGCGGCGGTGCATTTTT
This sequence comes from Shewanella sp. 10N.286.51.B2, assembly GCF_041469265.1. Classification (NCBI taxonomy): domain Bacteria; kingdom Pseudomonadati; phylum Pseudomonadota; class Gammaproteobacteria; order Alteromonadales; family Shewanellaceae; genus Shewanella; species Shewanella sp. 10N.286.51.B2. Next base: position 25,738 of record NZ_JBFRKH010000010.1, on the reverse strand, counting down.
ACTTGTCTATGCCGTGTTAATTTTACTGCTGGGCTTTCCTATGTTAATGGCTGAATTAATGGTTGGTCGTCACGGACAGACTAATCCAGCTGATGCAATGGCTAAACTTGCTAATAAGCCCTTAGCCAAAAAGATAGCTAAAAGTATCGGACTTGTTTCAATTATCACTGCCACGCTTATTTGTACTTTCTACAGCATTCTATCAGGCTGGTTTGTCAGTTTTGCCCTAGCGCCAGTGGCACAGATGGCGAACCAAGCTGAGGTGGCTGCTTGGTTAATGGACTTTTCTATCAGTAGAAATTTAGTCTTTACCCTATTGTTTATCACACTGGTGATATGGGTGATCCGCCAAGGGGTACAGCAAGGAATTGAGCGTTGGTCAAAACGATTGATGCCACTGTTACTAGTCATGTTAGTCGCTGGCGCTATCTATATTTTAACCCAGCCAGGGGCAATGCAAGGTTTGTCAGTATTATTTGTGCCTGATTTTTCGAGGGTATTAGATACAGAGGTGTTAATGGGCGCATTAGGGCAAACCTTTTTCTCACTGTCTGTGGGTACTGGCGCCATGATGGTATACGGTGCATACCTTAATAAACGAGAAAACATAGCTAAACTAACCGCATACGTTACCTTAATGGACACCAGCGTCGCATTGCTAGCCGCGTTAATGATTATTCCAGCCATGTATGTGGCCCAGCACAATGGCGTACAAATTTTCGCTGACGATGGCAGTTTACTAAATTCTGACACCTTAGTGTTTAGTGTATTACCAGCGCTTTTTGATTCTTTAGGTGGGATCAGCCAATATCTATTAGCAATCGTGTTTTTTTCATTAATGACCATTGCCGGTTTGACCTCGGCAATGTCAATTGTAGAAGTACCCACCAGCTATTTAGTTGAAAAAACGTCCTTAACACGTAACAGTGCCAGTTTAGTCGTCGGCGCGTTTATCGCCACTGTTGCTTGCGTGATTGTGTTTAACTTTAATGAGTTATTTGGTTTGATCATCACCATAACGACTGAACGAGCACAGCCATTAATTGCCTTGGGTATTGCGATATATTTAGGCTGGGTTTGGCATAGGAATTCGTTACTTGCAGCAATTTCACAGCAACAAGGCGTTGATAAAGATAGCTACTTTTGGCGTATGTGGCCTGTTTATGTGAAGTTTGTTTGCCCAGTATTAATCTGCTTGATAATCATGCAGTTATTCTTAGGCTAATAACTTTCTAGACAAGCTGCTAACTAAGATATACAAAAGGCTATAAGATTATAATTTTTATAGCCTTCTTATTTTATACAAATGAATTTGTCGTACATCCCAAATTTCCCTTGCTGAACTCAGTTAATGAAAAAAGCGCCAATGGTTAAAATATCCACTAACACAGCAAAAAAACCACTACAAAGACAAGATATACCTCTATATCAGCCTTCAATAACGCCAATCACAAATGCTGTATAAATAAACAGTATCATGTTAAGTTAGTGCGCTATTATCACTATAATTATCATAATGATTTTCACCCTAATCAATTAAGTGATAGTAAATTAAGTGATAGTAAATTAAGTGATAGTAAATTAAGTGATAGCCGATTAAGTGATAGCCGATTAAGTTTATCTGTCAGCGCCTTCAAAAGGCTGATTTGACCAAATAAAAATGACAAAAGAGAACATATCATGAATGTAATGGGAATCATGCTTAAAGCAAATGAAATGCGGATAGTGACGTTAACGGGCACAAGAACAGCACATGAACTCATTAATCCAAAGTTCAATAAACTGGCTGTAGACAAGCACCCTCAGCAAGCGGAAGTGAAAATTCTGATAGAGCAAATTTCACAATATTGTGATGCCAATAATATTGAAAAAGTAGTTATTAATAGACGATCTACAACAGGACAAGGTGCTGGCGGCGCGGGGACTTTTTTATTGGAAGGTGCTTTATTGGCGACATTGAAGCCAGCTATCGTTTTTATTCATCCAGCCACAATAAGAGCAACCGATAAACGAGAAGCAGACCACAAGTCAGCTAAACCTAAAACCGTAGATTTAGGCAAAGCTTATGATCTTGCTTATGAAAGTTTAGCCCTTAATTAAGCTATGTAAAAAGCGCTCTGAACGTGGAATGTAGTAATTATCATAGTCAAATGACATTACTACACTGGATGTTTTGGCTATGATTTCATCTCTAGGTACAAAACCAATCACTCGAGAATCAGAACTATGATCACGGTTATCGCCTAGTGCTAGGTAATGACCTTCTGGTACGGTAACCTCAGAAAAATTTGAAAGCCTAGAGCCACTATTACTGGTACGAACGAAATGGTTAACCGTGCTAGTTTCAGAGAATAACTGCTCAATTTTGTCCTCGGATGAATCAGTTGCACTTATTGGTTGATAGGCTAATGTCTTTCCATTAATGCTGAGCACATTATCCGTCAATGCAATGACATCCCCTGGTATGCCAATGACACGTTTAACCAGTCTATTATCAGCAGCAGTAGATTCGAAAATAATAATATCGCCGCGCTGAGGATCTGCAATCTTATAAAGCGAAATGTGCGTAAAAGGTACTCGTAAATCATAAGCCATTTTATCGGCATACAATCTATCACCTTCAATGATAGTCGGTTTCATTGAGCCTGACGGCACGGTATACCAGTCTGCAACAGCGCTTCGAAAAACACACATTAACATGATAAATAACAATAACGACTTATTGGCTTTAATCGCTTTCACTACAGCATTGTTCATATAAATTCCTTTTTATGTAATAACAAATCATTAACTTAGATTAGCAAATACCAATCAATAACAACATCAAGCTTAACGATTTTTAATCTAATATGTGCTGTGAAACCAAAGAATAAAATCTTAAATAGTGAAAAGTGAAAAGTGAATGGCGTAACATGAATGGGGATTAGCTTTGTTTGCTGCTGACAAAAAATTAAGGGAGAGATAGCTAATCTCTCACTTCCCTATTAAATCAGGACTTAATCTGCCCTTTTACTGATCCATTTAGCTAAAGGCTGTGCAGACATTCCATGTAATATCAGGCTAATGAACACCGTACAAGTCACCGTCATGGCCATAAAATTACCGCCGGGTAAATCCTTGTCCAGCATGATAATAACAAACACTATCGATGCAAGGCCCCGAGGTCCAAACCAGCCTAGAAAAATTTTAGAAGGGATATTGCCACCAGCACGGCCCAATGACAAAAATATCGGTAACATACGAACAATGGTCAAGCTGAGTAAGGCATAAATCAGCATAGTCCAAGTAAACTCGTGAAAGGCATTTCCAATGACAAATGCACCAAATAATAACCATGTCAGAAGCGCCATAATTTCGCCAATACCTTCGGTTGGTAATAACAATTTATGTTTATGCTCTTGGCATAAATAACCAAACAACAAGCCGCCAGAAAATGCTGCTATATAACCACTGCCACCTAACTCTTGGGCGATGGCAAAGCTAGACAGCGCCAAACTTAACACAAGGTTTTGGCTCCAAATCTCGGTTATCCAGCCTTTTTTATAACATGCCTTTATTAAACCAGCACCAATAAACGACACGCTTAAACCGACCAGCAACCCAATGCCTAATTCTTCAACTAAAAAGTGTACTGCTAATTCTGATACCGCTCCTTCAGCAACACTACCTGCCGCTAACGCTAGAAAAACAAATAAGATCGGTACACAGATACCATCGTTCAAACCACTTTCTATATTCAAACCTTCACGTAATGGTGCTGGCACAATAGGACTTGAAACCACCGCCTTACCTAAAGCAGCATCGGTTGCAGCTAACATGGTGGCTAACGCTGCGATTTCAAAGACACCGAGATTAGGAAATAATACAAAGCCTGCCAAAAAGCCTAATAAAATTGCCCCGGGCAAACCATAAAGTAACATTCTGGTTGGGATATTAATGTGCTTACGCAGTACAGTTAAATTGGCGTTTGATGCATCACAAAATAACACTATGGCTAAGGTAATATCTGCAAACACCCTAATGCCAATACCATCAAGGTCACTACCCAGCCAATTCAGAGCAGATGGGCCGAGCACAAAACCCACCACCACGAACACCATAGGGCCAGAAATCATTGAGCGTTCAAATCGCCCTGCGACCAAGCTGTAACATAAAGTAAAAACAGCCAAAATGGCTAACTCTGAATACATTTATCAACTTCCCTATTGTGGCCTGATGCCCGGTTATTTATCGAACAATCTATAAGGTTAATTTACAGGGATGAGCATTCATAGCAAAGCTTATTTTACTTATGGTTAATCCTTTGATTGAAGCGATAAAGGCAGAATACTCACCTTTTTGAACAGTAGCATCAAAAGAAAATATAACTACTCCGTTAACATTTAAGCTTGCTACTATTTTAGCAATAAGGTTTTCTTGCTCTTTCAAGGGTACATGCTAAATACTGTCCCATGCCGTTATAAAATGATATTTTTCAGGAAGTCACACTCACAGATATCGCCTTGGATAAAATGAATCTCGGGATGCCGTTTACGAGCCATATTGAGCATTTCAGTTGACACCTCAAGCCCTGAAACTGTAAAGCTTTACTGATAAGTTTCATATAAAGTATCCCTTCTATAAGTTACCAACTATGTAATATAAGCACCCATGATTAAAATTGGCAGCCATAAAAGGCAGCGACGATAACTTAAGTACCTTATTGGCAGCATTTTGTTTAATATCACAGCCAATTTAACTGCTAAAATTAATTAAGAATTTCATTTCCTGTTTCGAAAGTAATTGAACTAAAGGCTTGTATCAAAACTTGTATCAGAACTTTTTCGTGAAAAAACAGGCCTTCAAGGTAAAACTATGCATACACTTCCGTCTTTATCCCAACTCGGCTGGCGCCCTTTCTTTCAACAACAACTCACTCTCGATGAGTTTACTGACTTCAACATAGGCCGGGTAATTGAACAGCACCGCAGCGGTGTTGTGGTGTTATCAGAGCATGGTCACTGCAGCCTAAATCAATCATTTTCACAAGCTGCTGAACGTTTATGTGTCGGTGACTGGGTATTATTCAATGGTGATAATCAATTTCATAGACTGTTAGACAGACAGTCCTTATTCCAACGTAAAGCCCCAGGTAGTAAAGTCGAAACACAACTAATTTCAGCTAATGTTGATAGTGTGTTTATTGTGTGTTCGTTGAATCAGGATTTTAATCTTAGCCGAATAGAGCGCTATTTAGCTTTAACCAAAGAAGCTCAGGTAGAACCGATCATCATTTTAACTAAAGCGGATCTTTGTCAAGATTTAGATGATAAGCTAGCCCAAGTACAAAGCCTTGATCCATTTATGATGGTGCATGCCATTAATGCATTGGACAAAGAACAATTATCAGTACTAGATACATACTGTAAGCAGGGCAACACTATTGCCCTACTCGGTTCATCAGGTGTCGGGAAGTCAACGCTAGTAAATGGACTTATGGGTTTTGAAGCACAATTAACCAGTGATATACGTGAAGATGACAGCAAAGGCCGTCATACCACTACCTCTAGAGCCTTAAAGACTTTGCCACAAGGCGGTTTAATACTCGACACTCCAGGTATGCGCGAGTTACAACTTGGCGCTTGCGAGCAAGGCGTAAATGAAACCTTCAGTGAAATTACAGAATTAGCCCAGCAGTGTCGTTTTGCTGATTGTAGTCATGCCAATGAACCAGGTTGTGCGGTTCGTGCAGCCATAGAGTCTGGGGTAATTACTGCTCGGCGCTATGCTAGTTATCAAAAACTTATGCGTGAACAAGCGTTAAATGGTGCCACCTTAGCGGAAAAAAGGGCTAAAGAAAAAGCCTTTGGCAAAATGATAAACTCAGTTCAGTCTGAATCACGTAATCGTAAAAAAGGCGCTTTTTAAACCATCAAAAGTAGCGAATACTGGCTTTAAATTGATCAAATATATATTGGGCATCATGTGAAGGGTTATCATTAGCGGGATTTACTAATTCATCTTTAGGTACATCAATCATATTAAAAGTGAATATAATTGGTTCATTCACCGAAATAAGGCACCGATTCCGAGTGAGTTTTTCCGCCCAGGTCGCTTTAAATAAAAACTGTGAGGTATATTCGATTGAGTCACACTGATTTATTTTGAATTCTTTAGCGATGCTGAGGATCTTGTATTGCTTTAAACCTTTTTTGTATAAGGCTTCAAACCCTTTCACTAACCCATGCAAGCTTTCACCTTTTTGATAAGTAAAAGGTTCGGCATAAACACTGATGGAAGGCCCCATGGTGCGGCTATATTGAGCATTGATTTGCGACATCACCACAATTGGATTGTCAGCATTGATTAAATCTCTAGTAAAAGGAGTGTGTGTTAATTCATCGGCTGGTTTAGACATGTTAAACGGCTTTAACGACATGAAATGCCAACCTGCTGGCTTGGTAAAAGACACCCCTAAAGAATGATTAGTGTATTGACCACTATCATTAACAACAGTGTGATTAACAGCGCCGCTAACTTGATTGCTAGGGCCTTCAAGCTGATGATTAGAGCCCTCAGCTCGATTAACTGAGCCATCAGCGGGGTTATATAAGTGCCCAAATAGCTCAATAAAACTTGGCTTATCTTGTGCCATTATTACCTGCCTTTATTTAATGATGAATATAGCTAAGCTAATTACAACTCGTTAAGCGCTTATTTTAGTTTAGAGGCTAATAACATTTTTGGTAATCTTTGTTGGCTAAGTCACTAAATCACTAAATCACTAAGTCAATCGACTTGAATTACCATTAAGAAAAGATTCTATTGTTAAGTTTCCAGTTACGAACTAAATGTCATATATGTAACTTAATCCTTATAATTTAAAAGCTTGTAGCAAGAAAAAAGGCGCCGTAGCGCCTTTTATGCAATGTTTACCGTTGAGGTTATTACTGCTTGTAAATCTTGCCACCTTTCATCACAAACCCCACATCAAGTAACTGTGCAATATTGTCTAACGGGCTTGAATCTAAAGCAATAATATCTGCATACTTGCCTGTTTCTATGGTGCCGAGTTTGTCACTCATATCGATTAAATCAGCAGCATTAACGGTTGCGGACTTTAAAATATCTGCGGTGGTCATGCCAGCTTGATGCATTAATACTGCTTCTTGGGCATTAATACCGTGCTTAGAAACACCACTGTCGGTGCCAAAGGCAATTTTAACACCAGCCTTGTAAGACTTTTCAAAATTGGCAAGCATATCTGCGCCGACACGAATCGCTTTGGCTTTGATGGGCGCTGACATAAAGTCTGAGGTTTCAGCCATATCGACAACTGTAGCACCTGCCAGTAAGGTAGGAACTAAATACGCCCCCGTTTTTTTGAATAACTTGATGGTTTCTTTATCGGCATAGCTTCCATGCTCAACACTATCGACTCCAGCTCGAAGTGCGGCATTAATACCTGCCGTAGCATGTGCGTGACTGGCAACTTTACGCCCTAACCCATGGGCTGTAGCAACAATTTCTTTTAATTCATTATCAGTCATTTGCTGACCAGTACCCGTGTTTGTGTCAGACAACACCCCACCAGTAGAGGCGACCTTAATAGCGTCAGCGCCATATTTTATCGCTTCTCGGGTTATTTTTCGGCATTCAAAAGGCCCATCACAAATCGTCATTGGTGACTTCATTGCTAACAAATCCGGCGCCATGCCATCGACATCTAAATGCCCCCCCGTTATTGAAACACCCGCAGCGGCGATAATACGCGGGCCGTCAATCCAGCCTTTTTCGACCCCGTCACGTAAGGCATACATTTGCTCTGGTTCACTGAGTAAGTCTCGCACCGTAGTAAAGCCCGACATCAGAGTGGTTTTAGCATAATGAACACTTTTCATTGCGATATCTGCATCAGACAGTTTAACCGTATCGCTAATATTATCCGGGCCAAATTCCATTTGTAAATGAACATGCATATCCATCAAACCTGGCATCACAAAGCGATCAGATAAATCGACAAACTGAGCATCACTACCGTAGGTTGAAGCCGCAATAAACCCTTGTTCTACAGCGATAATCTCACCATCTTTAATGACCACTGTCTGCTTTGATAATGGCGCCTTACCCGGCATAGCTAATAGCTCACCTGCATGTATTACTTTGGTGTCAGCGAGTACAGAGTGCGTTAATAAACTGGTTAAAGACATCGCAACTAGCGAGAGACCTTTAAAGAAACTTTTATTGACTGGTGTGGTTGTTAGCATTGTTATAACCATTTAAAAGAGAGTTAATTTGCATTTAATATACTCAATTTACCACAAATGTAAACAACGATTCACATCGGCTTGTCATTTACGCTACATATGGTAATTTACTCACTCGGTGTTTAATGAAATACATGTGTTAGCAAACAAAAACCTGCACAGGACTTTTCTAAAATCGCTAAAAATAACTCAAAAAGGACTAAATTTAGTGAATATATTTAATAAAAGCATGGGCCTATTATTAATTGCCCCTTTTGCGTCAGTGATGGTGTTTGCGCAAGATACTGACTCCACTTTGCAATTAGAAGATGTTTTCAATCTGCAATATGCATCTGGCCTTACTATCAACAACGATGGTGATGAAGTGTTTTTTGTTCGTAACTATATGGACATTCAAACAGATAAAAAACTCGGTAATATTTGGAAGGTCGATAAATACAAAAAACTAACGCCAGTAACTAATGGTCTACATGTTGATTATGCGCCAACACTGTCACCTGATAATACTCAGTTAGCTTATATTTCTACCGCAAGCGGCAAGCCACAAATACATATGAAATGGTTAGAAACGGGAGACGCTGCACAAATCAGCCACTTTGCTGATTCGCCCGCTAACTTGTCTTGGTCACCCAATGGCAAACAGTTGGCTTTTACGCGTTTTGTCGCTAGCAAACCAAAATCAGTAGTGTCATTACCGGGCATGCCTAAAGGTGCTGAATGGGCAAAACCTGCAGTTTATATTGATGATATGTATTACCGCTTTGATGGCGCAGGCTTTAGTAAACCCGGCAATAGTCACATCTTTGTGATGTCAGCAGATGGCGGCGCAGCCCGTCAATTAACCTCTGGTGAATATGATCATAATGGTCAATTAAGCTGGAGCCAGGACGGTAAGCAACTGTTCTACTCCAGTAATAAACGCGCAGAAAGTGACTTAGAATGGACTGATAATAATCTGTACCGCTTAGATCTCAACACCAAACAAGTGACTCAGTTAACCGATAGAGTCGGCCCAGATATCAGCCCAATGGTATCGCCAAATGGTAAATACATTGCTTATTTAGGCGCAGATCAAAACCATAAGAATTACGAAAATACTGAGCTATACATCATGAATATTGATGGTTCAGGTAAACATTCATTAACCGCCAATTTAGACCGTTCAATTAACAGCATAAAATGGGCTGATAACAGTAAAGCAGTTTACTTTAATTACCATGACCATGGCGAAACCTATGTTGCTTATCAACCCCTTAACGGCAAACGTAAGCTGGTAGCTGAAAATCTTGGTGGATTAGCATTTGGCCGCCCATATACCGGTAGCCAATTTGATGTGGCAGCAGATGGCACCATTGCCTTTACCTATTCAGACCCACAACGTCCTGCTGATGTCGCCATTACTAAAAAAGGCAAAACTAAGCAGCTAACTAGCCTTAGCGATAGCGCCCTTAATTACAAAACCTTGGCCACTATTAAAGAGCTCAATGTTAAATCTTCGTTTGACCAGCGCGATATTCAAGCATGGGTCGCTTACCCACCGGGTTACGAAGCAGGTATAAAAGCCGGTAAAACATACCCGCTAATTTTAGAAATCCACGGTGGACCCGTCACCAATTATGGGCCGCACTTTTCAGCTGAAATACAACTGATGGCGGCAAGTGGTTACGTAGTGGTATACGCTAACCCCCGTGGTAGTGACAGTTACGGTAAAGAGTTTGCCCAAACTATTTATAATAACTACCCAAGCCAAGATTATGATGACTTAATGTCTGTGGTTGATGGTGTTATTGCACAAGATGCGATTAATGAAGATGCATTATTTGTTACTGGCGGCTCTGGCGGCGGCGTGCTCACTGCCTGGATTGTGGGGCACACTGACAGATTTAAAGCGGCTGTGGTCGCAAAACCGGTAATCAATTGGTATAGCTTTGTATTAACAACTGATATCTACCCTTTTGTGATTAAAAACTGGTTCGAGAAAATGCCGTGGGAAGACAGCGCCCATTACATGAAATTATCACCCATCAGCTATGTGGGTAATATCACCACCCCAACAATGCTATTAACCGGTGAAGCAGATCAACGTACACCTATTGCTGAAACTGAGCAGTTTTATCAAGCGCTTAAATTACGCAATATTGATACTGCTATGGTGCGAATTCCTGATGCGCCCCATGGAATTTATAAAAGGCCCAGTAATTTGATGTCGAAAGTGGCCCATATACTGTGGTGGTTTGAAAAGTATCAAACTGAAAACTAAATCAATAAACAAACCACAGTTTAGAATGTCGAAAGTGGCCCATATACTGTGGTGGTTTGAAAAGTATCAAACTGAAAACTAAATCAACAAATAAACCACAGTTTAGAATGTCGAAAGTGGCCCATATACTGTGGTGGTTTGAAAAGTATCAAACTGAAAACTAAATCAATAAACAAACCACAGTTTTGATGTCGAAAGTGGCCCATATATTGTGGTGGTTTGAAAAGTACCAAGTTGAAAACTAAATCAATAAACAAACCAAAATTTAGATAATCACTACAACACAATAAAGCCAGCATATTTTGCCCCGCAATATGCTGGCTTTTTATTTATATACCAGAGCGATAACCTTCCATACACGCATTCCTTAGCCTAGTTCACCTTATCTAAATGATTTCTGTTGATCGAATAAACCACTTCAGCCGTATCTTCAGTGCAACTTTCTATAGTTTGGCTATATTTGAGCAGTAATAAACTATGCCAATTCTCATATGATAAGGAACACAGATGACATATCCACGTACGTTTAGCCATATCGGTATATCAGTGCCCGATCTTGAAGCCGCGGTAAAGTTTTATACCGAGACATTAGGTTGGTACCTCATTATGGCGCCCACTGAAATTAAAGAAGATAACTCCGCCATTGGTGAAATGTGTACTGATGTATTTGGGAGTGGTTGGGAACACTTTCGCATTGCTCATCTATCCACTGGTGATAGAGTTGGAGTTGAAATTTTTGAGTTTAAAAATCAGCAAAATCCAAAAGATAACTTTGAATATTGGAAAACCGGCGTGTTCCACTTTTGTGTTCAAGATCCTGATGTTGAAGGGCTTGCAGAAAAAATTGTTGCTGCTGGTGGTAAAAAACGTATGGCAAAACCACGTTTTTATTACCCAGGTGAAAAACCATATCGCATGATATACATGGAAGATCCGTTCGGGAATATCCTTGAAATATACTCACATAGCTATGAACTAACCTACTCTGATGGTGCTTATAAATAGCGACTATCAAGCTTTAAAAAGGCGGGTTATCAGCTGTAGTTATCGACCATTGTAGATAGTTCAAACATGCCCCGTCCGCTAAACCTTTAAAAAGTAGCCATTGATGGGGCATGATTGATTTCAGCTGTGAACAGCCTGAATAAGCTTACATTCGCTAAAACTACAATTTAAAGACTTGTATATCTTTCAGATATTGACCTTTTATGTCGGTATTGCCGCCAATCACATAAGTGGTGTCACCGAGTGTGGTCGCTGCATTATGTCTACTGGCTTGATAACCAATATCAATCTTCATCCATTGCTCACTGACAAAATCGTATGCGTAAGTTAATGTCAAATTGTTATAACTGCCAAATACAAACAGCTTTTGGTTAACCACTGACATTGAATGGGCACTGATAGCTTCAGGTAAAGCGGGTAATGATTGCCACTTTTTTAATTGCGGATCATATTTTTCAAAAGCTGTTAATGAGTTTTTATTATCATAGCCACCCACCACATAGATATAACCATCATGAACAACTGCTTTGGTTTCTTTTGCCGTTGGCATATTGGCCGCTCTAACCCAGCCTTGTCTCTCACCATTTAACACAGCGACTAAGCCACTCGGTGCTAACTGACCATTTTTAGGGTATGAGCCACCAACAACATAAATATTACCATTTAACAAAACGGCACTATTACGTCTTGTTGGTGCAGGTAACGGCTTGGCAAAGCTAACTTGGTGGGTCACGGTATTAAACACTTCTACGCGGTGTTCAAATCTAAATTTTTGGGCCTCAAAGCTGACACCACCAATAATATAAATTGACTCTTGCCCATCCCAAACCGCAGAAAAAAACCTTCTTGGGATGAGTTTATTCGCTAACACCTGCTTTTTACCTGATATAGGCTCAATGATTTCAATGTCGGAAAGATAACCAGTGCTGTTAGACCCTGCCAATACATAAATGTTTTGACCATCATTGACTGCGGCATGACCAAATCGAGCGCTAGACAAGGTAATGGGCTCAGGGTGTAACACAGGATTGCTACTACAACCGCTAAGAATCATTAAAATAAGTATCGGCAGTAATAGAAAATTAATTTTTGGCTTCATCATGTCTTTAATCCATTAAATTATGAAGGCCGTAGAATATTGAAGTATCCTTTCACCGTCAATCAGTTATCTAACTTTCATTCACCTAAATTTAAGCTATTCTGATTATAACCGCTCCTTTAAACAAATCCTTATTCAGCTGATTTACAAAATAAACGGCTGCCGACATACACTTTGGTATAACAAAATTAATAATTTGGTAATAATGGTTGCGACTATTGGTAACATGTTATATAAATGTATCAACCGATTAAAAGAACAGCAATTGGTCATACAAAAATTAATGATTTCTTGGGGGGAAATATGAAGCTGAATAAAATAAGTTCGATGTTTACTGGGGCTAGAAGTAAAGCAAATAATATTAGTATTTTTGGCGCAACATTAACGGCAATGTTATCAATGTCGGCAATGGCAGCAGAGCCTGAAGCCCAGACAAATGCAGACGCTAGCGACACAAACGAAATTGAAGTCATTGCCGTTCGTGGCATATTTGGTAGTTTAAAAGCAGCTAATCTACTAAAACGTACCGATGATAGAATTGTTGATGCGATTGTCGCTGAAGATATTGGTAAGTTACCTGATAACAATATTGCAGAAGCGCTACAACGTATCACGGGTGTTTCAATAGCAACAGATTTTGGTGTGGGTGAATCAGTTACCATTCGTGGCGTATCAGAAAACCTTATTTTACTAAACGGCCGTTCTACAGCAGGCCCTGGTCGTGGCGGTATTAATTTATCCGACTTCCCTTCAAGCTTCTTAAAAACAGTTGAAGTCATTAAGTCGCCAACACCTGACATGATTGAAGGTGCGTTAGGTGGTACAGTTAATATGCAAACGGTTCGCCCACTCGAACTGAGTGAGCCATTAGTGGCTATTACTCTTGATGGTGAATATGCAGATAAAACAGAAAATATTGCTCCTAACTTCACATTGGGACTGGGTAATAATTGGGATTTAGGCAGTGCCGGTACGTTTGGTGCTTCTGCTAATTTATCTTACTTAGACCGTGAATTACGCCGTGATGAGTACTTCAATAAAGTTGATTTACTAGACAATATTGATATCAATGGTGATGGCACAGTCGATGATTCTGGCGGACCAAATGGTAAATACCTGCGTAGAACCCAAACAACGGCAGAACAAAAAACAGAAGAACGTGAACGTACAGCTGTGGGTATCTCACTACAGTGGGAACCAGAAAGTGCCAACGCCAATATTTACCTTGATTTAAACGGCACCAAGTTAGACGGTGGTCAATCAGCATATTCAATTCTTGATGTGGGTGGTAGTACTGTTGCTAGAGATGACTCTTACTATGACAGCAATGGCCAACTACACAATTACGATCTAGATGGCGTGTTGGTTATTCCTAAAACATGGAGTGACTTTACCACATCAGACTCAACCTCACATGCCATTGGAGGTGAGTGGTTTCTGTCTGATAATATTGAACTTTCAGCCGAATATTCATTATCAAAGTCAAAAGAAAAACAAACCGCCAATGAATTTAATTTACGTCCAATCGAACGTACAGATCCAACCCTTGACCTAGTCACTCATACCAGCACGAGTAGTTCATTTAGTGGCAGTGGTATCCCAGGTTACACCTATGCTGATAATGGCATGCTAACCAATCCTGATAACTTAGTTTTCCGTGAGTTTTTCCATAAAACCTTAGAAACTGAGAATGAAGAACAAGCACTTCGATTTGATTTTAAGATTTCTGATGTTGGTGTCGATTGGGTTTCAGCTGTTAAAGCAGGTGTACGCTTTACTGACAGAGATTACTCTGCTAACCGTTTTGACCTAAAACCTAATGGCACTACCCTTAAGGACTCATATAAAAAAGCCACCAACGCTGATGGTTTATATAGCCCTATTTGGATTGACAACCCACTGCTTAGCGACAGCATGAATGTGGTTAACATGAGTAACTCATTCGACCAAACAGGCATTGCCGGTCAAAATGATATGTTGACATATAATGTATATGACGCTGACCAATTGCAAAATACCGAACAAACTTATGCGTTAGTTCAACAGATGTTGCAAGATACATCATATGCAATGAACGGTACTTTAGCCGATAATATGGTCGAAGATTCAAGTGCCTATAAAGAGATTAATGAAACAACCAGCGCTATATACGCACAAGTTCACTTAGACTTTGATGATTTAACCGCTGTTGTCGGCGGACGTTATATTCAAACTGACTTAGAATCAAGCGTGGTTGCATCAGTCGATGCCAACGGTAATAAAGTGCTTGATACCGGTAAAAATGATTACTCAGATTTCTTACCGAGTTTAAACGTCACATATACCCTAACTGAAGAAACTTTATTACGTTTCGCAGCGGCAAAAGTGATGCGCCGTGCTGACTTTGATGAACTAAGCCCTTCGTTAACTATTGATAACTCTTTAGTGACTGGTACTCAAGGTTCATACGAGTTAGAGCCTTACCGTGTTACACAATATGATCTTTCAGTAGAACATTACTTTGGTAACGGCGGTATCGTTTCAGCAGCATTATTCTACAAAGATGTTAACTCATTTACTCAAACCGACAGTAGCTGTTTAGCTGATGCCAATACGGTTTCAGGACAAAATACCACTGAATGGGGCAACATTTGTTTACTTGATACAGCAGGTCAAAGCCAAGGTGATGTCAACTTTGCTACAGAAGATCAAGGCTTAGCTTATGTTGATGCTCAAAAAGCTGCAGGCCAAACAGGTATTGTGGTCGACACTGATGTTAACGGTGGTAGTGGTAGTGTTCAAGGTATTGAACTAGGTTACCAACAACAATTTACCTCATTACCAGGCTTATGGTCTGGCTTCGGTGTCAATGCCAACTACACCTATGCAGATAGTGAACAACCTGATGGTAACCCATTATTGAACATTTCGGAAAACACCGCGAATGGACAAATTTACTGGGAAAATGAGGGATTGCAATTCCGTTTAGCGTACAACTGGCGTGACCGTTACTTATACTCACAAGCAGAAAAACGTGTTCAAACTGTCGGCGCATTAGGTTATAACGTCTTTAACCAAAATGATCCTACCTCTGATAATTATGATGCAACTGTTGGTAATAACTACCGTGAAGCACGTGGTCAACTTGATTTCTCAGCAAGTTGGGATATCAATGATAACTTCACCATTGTAGGCAATGTGGTAAACCTCACAGGCGAACCAATTGAATACACCACTGAACTGGATTCAGTGTGGAAATACAGTGAAGCGGATCGTCGCTACACTGTCGGTGTTCGCGCTAAGTTCTAATGAGAACATGGTAATGTAGAGCCTATCAGTTGATAGGCTCTTTTCTCATAAAAGACAAATTAAAGGTCACATAGATAATACAAAATGTAGATTAATCAATATTCCGATTAAGACTAAAAGCACTGTTTTATAGACTTTCAGTCTTATACCGAAATATATTTAGCACTTAACTGTTCAGTAATGACACGTTCAATACACAAGCAGAACAGAGCAAGTAGTTGAATAAAAACATTAATGTGATTTAGGTTACACAAAAATTCATTTTCGAGTGTTTTTGCTCAAAATAACAGCCAACCCTTTTTTAGTCACACTTTTGCAAGAGAACAAATAGTGTTTGGTTGACAAAGGTGACGACTATACCTACCATATTGTAATACAAATTGGTAAGTGAGTATTGGGCGATATAAAAGCCTTGTAAACGACATCTAATGTTAAGAAACACGACACGATTAATAGATAAAGAGTTAATTCTTAAATAGAGCTAATAAGTTAACTAGCCTGAGCTCTAGAGCACTTTTTATATAAATAACATTGCCCACCTTCATATTAAGGTGAGCAACTTTCAATTCAGATAAGCATATATCAATATATTTAGGAGTTAGAAATGACAAAACCAGTCATCGGATTCATCGGTCTTGGCCTTATGGGCGGCAACATGGTTGAAAACCTACAAACACGTGGTTACCAAGTTAACGTTATGGATCTTAACCAAGATGCAGTTGATGCAGTTCTTGCTCGTGGCAATGCTACCCAATTCACTTCTGGTAAAGAATTAGCAGCGGCTTCTGATATCGTTCAATTCTGTCTAACAACTTCTGCAGTTGTTGAAAAAATTGTATACGGTGAAGATGGTGTTCTAGCCGGAATGAAAGAAGGTACTACATTAGTAGACTTCGGAACTTCTATCCCTGCTTCTACTATCAAAATTGGTGCAGCGCTTGCCGAAAAAGGCTGTGGCATGATCGATGCGCCTCTTGGACGTACTCCTGCTCACGCTAAAGATGGTCTTTTAAACATCATGGCTGCTGGTGACATCGACACATTCAACAAAGTTAAACCTGTTTTAGAAGAGCAAGGTGAAAACGTATTCCACCTAGGTAAATTAGGTGCAGGTCACACAACTAAGTTAATCAATAACTTCATTGGTATGACTACTGTTACTGCTATGTCTCAAGCGTTTGCAGTTGCAAAAGCGGCAGGTGTTGACGGTCAGCAATTATTCGACATTATGTCTGCTGGCCCTTCTAACTCACCATTCATGCAGTTCACTAAGTTCTATGCTGTCGATGGCGAAGAGAAGTTAGGTTTCTCGGTTGCCAATGCAAACAAAGACCTTGGTTACTTTTTACAAATGGTTTCTGACTTAGGTACTGAGTCACCAATCGCTGAAGGAACGTCTAAAGCACTTCAAGCAGGTGTTGATGCTGGCCTTGGTCAAAATGACGTACCTGTTATCTTCGACTACTTCACTAAACTAGAGAAGTAATTCGACATTAACTTATCGTTAGCTTATAAGTTAAACGCTTTATAAGCTAGGTACTAATAAGCCGTTGAATATCAACGGCTTTTTTATTTCAATTAAACTCTCACTCGCTTAATAATACTCGACATTCTTTTCTCTAACTGCCTTTAAAGGTATCACAACTTTCCATATTGCCGCTGGCAAAACCGACTTGAAACCATTTCACTCTCTGTGCCGAGCTGCCATGAGTAAAAGAGTCAGGGCTGACATGGCCTTGTGATTGTTTTTGTAAGGTATCATCACCGATAGCGCTTGCTGCAGTTAAGCCCTCTTCAATATCACCCGTTTCAAGTAACTGACGGCTATTATTGGCATGATTTGCCCAAACACCAGCAAAGCAGTCCGCCTGCAATTCCTGCTTAACCGACAGCTTATTGCCCTCAACTGCGCTTAACTTACTGCGAGCGGCATGAACTTCACTGGATATCCCCAGCAGAGTCTGAATATGGTGACCCACTTCATGGGCAATAACGTAAGCTTGGGCAAAATCTCCAGGCGCTTTGAACTGGTTTTTTAATTGCTCAAAAAAACTCAGGTCAATGTAAACTTGTTGGTCTGCAGGACAATAAAATGGCCCCATAGCAGACTGTGCCATACCACATGCAGATTTTACCGCATCACGAAACAACACCAAGCTGGGTTCTTGATAGGTTATGCCCCGCTGCTGAAATAAACCAGTCCAGGTTTCTTCCGTGTCCGCAAGAATAACCGCTACAAAATCAACCTGCTCTCTTTCTGCTGCGGTTTCAGTTAATGGCGCGGTAGAAACACCTGTAGAGGTTTCTTGTTGTAGCCCAAGTCCACCTAACATATTACCTAGGTTGCCGGTAAATAATCCGTAAGCGCCCACACCCACAATCAGTATCGCGGTTCCTTTAAACCCAAGCACCTTAAATATCATCGGTAGCAGTCGTAAAATGCCCCCGCCACCTCGGCCAAAGCCACCAGCACCTGAGACTTGCGTATTACGACGATCTTCTACATTGCTACTTTTACGCTTTCCACGCCAACGCATAACGCTACCCCGACATAATTACAAACATACACTTTAAAGAAATCATTAATGCCATTTTCAACTAGATTGGAAGCCTGAACGCCCTACCCACTCTTAACTTTTCAGTTACTAAAGGCTAATGACTATATAACGACAAAGACTGCTGAAAGCCGCAACCACAGCACCAATAAACATAGCATAGTTAAACTAGCCTAGCGTTTTAGAAAAGTTTCGGCTAACCAGATAAGTTTAAAATTGATGAGATAGAAAGCGGTTCATTTGATCAATTGATACTGTCAACTTATCGAGTTTAACAAAATAACCCAATAAAATTAGCTCTAAGCTAAATGTTGGATACAACTAACCCTTTAAAAGAGCGAAAGTCGCATTCAAATAGCACACTTTGGTCTACAAAATAAGAACAAAAAATGCCGCTATCAATAAGCGGCATTTTTAACACATTGTTTAAAACATTAATTTACAACTGCGAGTTGATTAGCCTTATTGCACTGTTGCTTCGGCAGAACTAGAGTAAATCGTACTTAGATCGTCACCTACAGCATAACTTTCGAAGTCCTCAGATAGAACCGCCGTATCTGTTGCATCATCAATCACGATATCATCAGCTAATAACTCTTTTGCTGACTCTTTCGAAGAGCTACCAATACGAATTTGATAGGTTTGTGTTGCGGTACCCGTATTAATGGCAACATAAGGGCCGTAGAACGTTGTGCCACCATCAATTGACACAGAATAACCTGTCGCAGTCCATTCAAGCACTACATTAATATCAGTATCATCTGTATACGTTAAGCCATCAATGATTTGCTGATCTTTATTTGCATCACGGTATTTAACGCTGCCATCATTACTTAAGACAATTTCGCCCGTTAAGTTACCTGAAGAAGCAGAGCCTCCGTAAACACTAATATAAGCAGTATTATCTTCAGAAACACCATCTGTAGCAGTAAAGCCAGCAATGGCTTGTAACTTAAGGGTTGTAGAAATAGAGCCTTCAGCAAGTGGGTCCGTTGTTAAGCGTAATTCAGCATCAGCGTCTGTTGTTGTATCAGCCATTCTGGCAACTTTATTTACACTACTTCCCGCTATGGTCATAACGGTTGCTTCAGCAGAGCTTGAATAAGTCGTGCTTAAATCTTCACCTTCAGCAAATATCTCGAAGTCTTCAGACAGAACTGCCGAACCTGTATCATCAGCAATGACGATGTCATCAGCTAATAATTCTTTTGCTGACTCTTTCGAAGAGCTACCAATACGAATTTGATAGGTTTGTGTTGCACTGCCCGTATTAATGGCAACATAAGGGCCGTAGAACGTTGTGCCACCATCAATTGACACAGAATAACCTGTTGCAGTCCATTCAAGCACTACATCAATATCAGTATCATCTGTATACGTTAAGCCATCAATGATTTGCTGATCTTTATTTGCATCACGGTATTTAACAGTACCATCATTAGTAAAGACAATTTCGCCCGTTAAGTTACCTGAAGAAGCGGAGCCTCCGTAAACACTAATATAAGCAGTATTATCTTCAGAAACACCATCTGTAGCGGTAAAGCCAGCAATGGCTTGTAACTTAAGGGTTGTAGAAATAGAGCCTTCAGCAAGTGGGTCTGTTGTTAAACGTAATTCAGCATCAGCGTCTGTTGAGGTATCAGCCATTCTAGCGACATTATTATCTCCAGTAGCAACAACAACTGTACCAGTGATTGTGATTACTAATTCAGCAGTAGTACCATCAAAAGATTCAATCGTAAAGGTATCTAATTCACTTTCTCCCACAACAAGTGCAGCAATCGTGGCGTCAGTGGTATCGAGGGTATAGGTCCATGAGCCATCATCTAATATTGATAATGTACCGTATGCACCCATTAAGGTTGTCTGAACAATAGAATCTTCGCCAACATCTGGGTCAAGTACACTTACAGCACCTGTTGCCGTTGCCTCATTACTTGCAATTCTTCCAGTTAAATCAAAAAATACTGCTGGCGTAGGTTCTACTGTGCCATCGCCTGCATCAAATACGATAACTTCTGAGTAAATAGCTAAGCCATACTTGCTGTCTGTACCATCTAAAGTTTCGCCTGCATCATAACCTTCAAAGTCATCTGAAAATATACTTGTTGTGCCAGCTGTATCAGAAAATACCTCAATATTATCAACATAAAAAGAACCAAAAGGAATCGTTCTATCATTATCACCGAATCTAAATTGGATAGCTTTCACACCATCAGCGAACCACTGGTCTAAGCCTGTATAATCAGAGTCAACAACCGCTGCAGTAGAGAAAGAACCGCCACCAATCACTTCACCATCAATAGTCACGGTAATTTGTTCTGTTGCATCTAAGTCCCATGTGATCTCTACATCATAAAACTGCTCTTCAACAAATGGTGCAGTGATTAAATTTCCAGGGTAAGCGTCACTGTCAGTATTTCGAACAAAGAAACGTGGATCAATTATAGTGCCGTCGCCTCCAGTTTGAGTTCCTTGAATACGTAAATCCATTAACGCTTCACTAGAACTACCAGAAGAACCATAAAGCGTAATATAAGCATCTTTAATATTTCCATCACTACCAAGCGCAACCTCTTTAGTGAAAGAAGCACTTAGTTTACCTTGACGAAGGTTATCAACGCTAAATCTAAGCTCACCCGTATCGCCGCCTGTATCGCTTATTTTTACAACCTGAGTAAGCGAAGCTACACGAATATCAATGTAAGCAGTGGTACCGTCAATAGAAGCGATAGTGATTGAATCTCTTACAGAATTACCTAACTCAAGGCTAGCCACTGTTTCGTTTGCAGTATTAACTGTATACGACCAGCTACCGTCAGCGCTGATTCTAAATGTACCATAATCAAGTGCTACATCAGTTTGCGCAACAAAAGCATCTTCTTGAAAGTTTGGATCAATAATGGTTAATGAACCAGTTAATGGAAGCGTAGCAGTATGTTGAACAGTACCGCCCAATTCACCTTCAATGATTGCAGCAACAGGGTCATTGTTATAACCCACAGACGCGCCAATGACGTCAAGTAACGCTTCATCAACTGAATCAGCAACTTGTGAAGTAGTTTGCAAATTAATTTGTGCTGTCTCAAGTGTCACTAAAGACTCTTCAGAAAAAGAACCATCAGCGACGTCACTTGCAAGATCTTGCATAACGGTAGATAAATCTGCGTCTGCGTTGTCTGCATCAACTTGTGATAGTAGCGCTAGCACAGAACCATATCTATCAGCATCTTCAGCACCATCAGCGCCAAGTTCAACAGTACCAACTAAAGTAGGAAGCACTTCTGTTGTATCAAAACGAATACCAAAACGAGCATTAATTATTTTAGCTTCGTCAGCAAACTGGTTTAAATCACTACCCGCGTTTTGAACAGCCATTTCGGTTAAAGGAGAAACAACATAGGTAGGTGGTGGTAGTATAGTTTCCAGACCCGCTGCATCAGTCTCTACTATATTTTCAACTACATTCACTACAGATCTTAGTTGAGGAGCATCTAAGGTTAAACCTGTTGATTCGTCCGTATAAGTACCGCCAGTACATGCAATTAAACCCGTACCTTCGAAATGTACGTTGCTAAATGTAACGCCACCTGAAACATCAGAGGTTGCAGCAGCTTGTGCAGGAAGAACCGCAGCACCACTATCATCAACTTTAAATATGTCACAAGTTGCACCATCAATAGGGCCCTTAATAATGCTAGCAGAAACATTTAAGGTTGGGTTGATAACAGGTGTAGATGCACCAACACCTTCGGTAAAACCTGCCTCATCAGTATAATTAGCAGAAACAGAAATGACTGAACCTTCATCAGCTTCAGTAATGGTGATGGATGTACCAATAACACCTGTTGACCATACGTAAGTAAGTGTGTCAGCTATAATTCCGTCAGCATCAGTAGCTGCTGCAGAGATTGTTTCGCCATCGATAAAATTGCTTCCGGTTATTGCTATACTACCGCGAGTATTTCCATTTAGTTCAGCACCGTCATCACCGCCACAACCTAATAGACCTGTCGCAATGATGAGCGGTATAAAGGATTTATTATTCATTTTTATGACTCCAAAAAGATTCTTTTCCAAATTTAGCTTGTTTTATTTAAGTACTATACTTGGCTAGTACTTAAAGCTGACACCTGCGAACAGGCGTGGACCGTAATCACTTACTTGACCCAAGTTACCTTGGGTATAGAAGTCATCACTGCGAGGCTCACTGAACAAGTTAATTGCTGAAACTTTAACACGAACGTGTTTATTGATTTTGTATGCAGCACGAGCTTCCCAAGTACCTGCCTCATCAACATAACGCAGTCTTGTGCCGTTAGAAGTGTATGGTTGGAAGTATTCGCTACGATACTTGTAGATAAGCGCAGTATCAAAATCGCCTATTTGATAGTAAATCTGGCCATTGAATACATGCTCAGAAAATCCTGGTACTGAGGCTGGAGGAACAATACCTACTTTATCCTGAACAACAACGCCATCTAAATCAGTCGTAAAGGTATTACCGTAGTTACTATCTTCAAACTCATAGTTTGTATCTGCCCAGTTATAGCCAAGCTTCACACCAATACCTAAATCCCAACGATACGCAAATGACGCTTCGAAACCATAAAGGTCACTACTTTCGTCAGTAGTGACTGAATTAGTAATAGGTAAAGAAACTTCCACACCGTCAACGATAAACGTCTCTAACTGTGTTTGCTGTTGGAAACCGCCATTGAATTGCTTGTAGTAAACACCTAACGCTACCATCGAGTCATCGCTTGGATACCATTCAATTGCAGCATCATAGTTCCATGACATTAATGGTTTAAGTTCAGGATTACCTGCCCCTTGAGCCCCCACTAACAAGTCTTCAACCGATGTAGGGTCATCTGAATCATCAGTTAGGAATTCACGGCTATAACCTAGATCAGAGGGATCTGCACGTGACATACCTCGGTAAATACCGGCCCTTAGGAGAATATTGTCATCATAATCAACGACTAAGTTAACACTTGGTAGTACTTCAGTGTAATCACCGCCAGATTCAATCTGTTTAATATTACCGTTTGCTACTAGTTCGACCACACCTGTCGCCGGATCAGTGACAGTGTCAAAAGTGTCTCTAAAACCAATAGAAGTAACGTCAGTATTCACTACACGAACACCAAAGTTACCACGAATAAATTTACCAAACATTTCAGTGTCGTAGTTAAGCATTGCATAAGCAGAGGTAGTTTGTTCTGTTACGTCAATGGTGCCCGTATTCTCGTATGTAACCTCTGGGTATGCGAATTCGCCGCCTTGTGATGCTGCGACTGCTTGAGAGAAACACTCGTTATTGTAAGTTGCCCACGAAGCGCCTGTACCGCTTTCTACAACATTTCCTGAACTATCAACATGGGTGATAATATTACCGTCAGAAACGCTAGATAAAAAATCAGTCTCAGGGAAGGCAATTTGGCAACCTTCAAGTACATCGATGGCCGATGTTGTAGATTCACCTAAATCATATGTCGTTCTTGAGCCATTACCGTTCGTGCCGCCATATTGAACAAACGTTAGCTCAGAAAATCGAACGCCAGCTTGAACGCCACTAAAAAAATCACCGTCTAGAATATAATCAATATCAACGCGTGCACCCATAATTTCGTTGTCGCGGACATTTTCTCTGTCGATACGAGTACGAAGGCTATCAGTAAAATTGGAAATATCAGTCACATCAAAATCAGTCACTGTGAAATGAGGAATATGTTCACCTAAATCCCAAGATATGTAAGGACGATCGCTCGTTCTCCCTCGGTTTGTTATTTGTAATTCTTCACGGCTGGTTTTAGAATAGCCAAGGTCAACACTAATCTTTAGATCATCAGAGAAAAAATGTTCAACGTTCAAGCCATAACCACGATAATTTTCTTCACGTGAAAATTGCTCGCCCGCTGATTCGATGCGTTCTTCACCTTCCCAATGTAGAATACCGCCAACATCGTTTGTGATCAGATTCTGTCCCGTTACACCCGGTGTAACGCGCTTTTGTAAGAAGATTAAATCATGACGCGCTTCTGCTTGGGTACGATCTGAAATTTGCGCATCAAAATTGATATCCCAATTATTTGAGGGTTGGTATTGTAGAGCAAAGAATAAAGCGTCTCTTTCATCAGATGTTTCATTTTGACGGAAGCTTCGGCTTGAGCCAGTCCATGCGTATTCCCTGCCATCATCGACTGCAAGACCTGTTTCTGGATCAATTTTATTATTGTAGCCTTGGTTACTCGAACCATCTACACCATCTTCACAATCGCCCGCTGAGCTACGGAAAAAACCGGTATTGGTATCGGTTGGATCATTCAAACATGCCCACAAAGATGAACCCGTTGGGCTTGAGCTTCTATATTCAGCTTCTGGCTGGCTAATATCTTGACGTTGAAAGCCTACACTCAAACCAATTGCTTGACCGTTATCAAACTCAAACTGGTCAACATAACTGAGTGTTCCACGGTAGCCCAAATCATCTTGAAGTGAGTTGTCAACGTTTGCCTGGTCTGGGTTGTAGTTAGCTTTTACTTCAGCCTGAAAACGTTGCTTAGCAAAATCTAAAGGCTTAAGTGTCTCCAGGGTAATAACACCGGCAACCCCACCTTCAATCATTGAAGCGTCTTGTGTTTTATAAATAGCCACTTTCTGCATCAGCTCTGATGGGAACTGAGAAAAGTTAACTGAACGGTCACCACTACCATTGGTCGCTTCACGGCCATTGATATGAGTGGCACTTAAGAATGGGCCTAAACCACGAATACTGATTTCAGTAGCACCACCATTTTCACGGTGAGATGATGCACCCGTTAATGATTCTAGCGCCTCACCAATTGAAAGTGCAGGTAAATCACCAATATCTGAAGCAGATAAACCGTCAACAACCGTGGTAGATTCACGCTTTATTGCAATTTGGTCTTGAATTGTTCTACGTGTACCAGTAACTACAACAACTTCTATATCATTATCAACTTTATCTAGATTTTCAGTTTCTGCTTCTTGTGCTATTGTCGAAAATGCAAAAGAACTGGTTACAGAAGTAAATGCAGCAAGCTTCATCCATTTTGCTATAGGTGAAAGCTTGAACTTCCCTATTTTATGGATGGGTTTTGTTTTTTTACTTATTTTCGTCGACATACCGTACTTCCCCCTTAGTATTTTAATAAGCATGTTAATGCCATATATTGGTATATTTTTTATTGCTAGCAGGTTACTGCCATTAAAGTCTTATATTTATTATTGCAAGCAGATTACTGCCATTAAATTCTTA